>JAESTW010000589.1 GCA_016763395.1 Kofleriaceae bacterium | reverse complement strand
GGACAAAGAGAACTACCTGGTTCACATCACCACGGGCACCCACGTGTGGCAGATCTGTCTGTATCTGCTGTCCGAGTCGAGGCACCTGCCTGCTAAACTCCTGCAGTCTACTCCACCGAAGAAGAATCGCAGCGATGCGGGCGACATCGTTGTTATTGATTTGGACCTAAGCCGATACGACAAACTTGCCACTCGCTTTAGGGAGGAGAAAAAAGAGAGTTTGGATTTCCTAAAGTCGGGAATCCGCACCAAAAATCGCGCCTTCAATACCATGATTGAACAAATCGAGAAGGTCTCTCTTTTGTCCACAGAGCCGATCCTCCTCATGGGTCCAACCGGCGCAGGAAAGTCACAGCTCGCTCGCAGAATTTACGATCTGAGAAAAACTCGTTCGCTTGTGGGTGGCAAATTTGTCTCCGTAAACTGCGCGACCCTGCGTGGTGATGCGGCGATGAGTACACTCTTCGGACATGTTAAGGGAGCTTATACTGGCGCTAGTAAAGATCGTCCCGGCCTCATGCGAGAGGCCGATGGCGGTATTCTCTTTCTCGATGAGATCGGCGAATTGGGCTTGGAAGAGCAGGCAATGCTCTTGCGGGCTGTTGAGGAAGGCGTGTTTCACCCGGTCGGTTCGGACAAGATGGTAAAGAGTAGCTTTCAGCTCTTGGCCGGCACGAACCGGGACCTAGCAGCAGCTGTTCACGAGGGCCGATTCAGAGAAGACCTCTTCGCACGCATCAATCTGTGGACGTTTCAGCTTCCGGGCCTTGCCGATCGCAAAGAGGACATTGAGCCAAACCTCGAGTACGAGCTAGGTGAGTGGACACGCAAGTGCGGACAGCGAATTACCTTCAATCGAGAAGCACGCTCGGCCTTTTTGAAGTTCGCAACTAGTTCGGAGGCGGCTTGGCTTGGTAACTTTCGCGACTTCAATGCCGCGATTGTACGCATGGCGACCCTTGCTCCGAGTGGGCGTATCAACAAAGCCACAGTCGATGCCGAGCTTGTGCGATTGCGCCAATCGTGGCGAGTCGCGGACGAGTCTGGCTCGTCTTCCGAGCGAGCGCTTCTCACTGATGTGCTGTCAGACACAGCCGTACAAAAGCTGGACCGCTTCGACAAAACCCAGCTTGCAGACGTTATCGCCGCTTGCCGAGAGTCCAAGAACCTGAGCGCCGCGGGTCGCCTTCTCTTTTCTGAGTCACGACAGAAAAAGGCCAAGCCCAATGATGCCGATAGACTGCGAAAATACCTGGCTCGATTTGGACTCGATTGGGATGCAGTCAGCCTGTAGCACTAAAACTGAATGCCGAGCGCCATGGTATAGCGCCGCAGACTGCCTGCAATCTCAAGCTCGGCCAACTTCGACGTCCGGCGACGATCATTCATCTCCAGTCGGACAAAGCTGCGCCAAGGTAGCTCGCTAGCCTCCAGCCACAAACGTGTATCCCAAATTTCCTCGCTACCCTTCTGGTCGACGGTCAAGTCCTCTTGGATTCGATCTAAGCCCTCATCGCTCTTGTAGTACGCCGCCCAAATCGATGCCCCAAGTGTAACCTTCTTATAGCCGCCCTCCAGTGAAAACCGTGCAGATGGACCATAGTCGTAGCTATAGCCCATTTTGCGCAGAATCGTCTTGCCCTGCTCGTCCGGGTGCGCTGCGTTCCACTCGGCGTTCGGCAACGAATTTACGCCCGCAAAATCGTAGTGAAGGCGGGTCTTGGCGTTCAAGAACAATCCCTTGTTTTCCAGGTATAGATCAGCTGCCAATCCCGGAAAGTGATAGACGCCTACTCGGTAATCCCAATCGCCAATTTGCTCGCGCTGGTATTGATAGGCCATCGCAACACCGAGCATTGTTGCACTGGAAAGTTCTCCCGGAACTATAGATTGCCGATAGTGTCCCAAGAGTATCGTATCGACCTGCATGGCAGCGGCGTCACCACCGGATGCTTCGGACAAGGAAAAGCTAGCCTCTGTAAACTCGGCCGATCGAAAGCTGCGACTCCACGTCCCCTCTTCTCTATACCTAGGGATCCGGACAAACTTTGCGTCATAGCGCACCGTGTGCAGGTTGTGAGTGTCCCCTTCTTCTGCCCGAGTCGTGGAAGATAGGCCCAAACTATAGCTTAGGGCCATTTCGTGCCACATCTCAGGTTTGGTTGCCAGACTCGCGACCGGGCGACCATCAAGGGCTCCTGTAAGAGCCATCGGCAGTCCCGCCGTCCATTTTGCCGCAAACGCTCGCGATGCCCCCGGGTCTAGACTTAGATAAGTCCCTAATACGTGAAAAAACTCTCCGAGCGGTACACCAACTCCAGTTGTGAAGATGAGGTCGTTGATACTTACCTTCTCGCGAAACTCGAGAGCGTACTCCCAGGTGATCGAGGTGAGTAACCCCAGTCCGGCCGAAGCGTAGAGCCCCAGTCCATTGGCCCGAGCGATCGCATGATAGCCTGCCCCGTTGAACGCGTGTCCGGCGAAGTTAATGTTGAAGGGATTGTTGTCGTAGCGAATGACATCCAAAGTCAGCCGTTGGCTCCACGATAGTGCGTCCCAATCCGCAACCTGTCGCTCTCGATCAATCCAATACCACGCAGTGCCGGCACCTACCGCCAATGCCTCGCCGATGGCAGCGCGCAAGTAGTGTGGCTCCTCGGGTGAGACGGATTTCGTTGGGCTAGCAACCTCTGCCTCTGCCTCTGCCTCTGCCTTGGGCTCGGGCTCAGGCTCAGGCTTGGAAAACGCCACCGCGGAATGCAGCGTGAGCACCAAGATGCACGCGTTACTGATGCGTTTATTTAGCCGCGTAAATTTGATGGAAAACTGACTCAAAACTGACCGCAAGCTATGTCACAAATAGCAGGCAAAACGCCTGAAACTGGGTGGTAGTGTAGAAATACCCGATATTTTACTCGGCTACTTCGCAGCACACATACTAAAATACGCGGGCATTGTAGAGGGATACCACAACAATGCGCTAACCACTGTCAACAGAGCCCCGTCGCCGGAGGCGAAATGCACTTGCTACCGGCCTACTTTCGACCTACACACAGCAGCTCAAGCCCTATGTCACGCGGACACATACTCAGTTTTACTTTTCTTCTTTGCATCCCAGCCTTTGCCTGCGGCAGCAATCCACACACGCCCGGTGATAGTGCGTATGCGGCCTCCGTAAAACCGGGGACAAGGATGCCTACCGGCGAGCTTGAGCGCGAGATTTTGACAATGCTCGACACGATGGACGCCGATACTCCTATCTCCATTCAGGGCAAGAGTGTCGTCGCGAGCGCAGCCTATCACGCAGCCAGCGGCCGGACATGCAGGCGGATCTCAATTGACGGCAATCGCAATGAACTCGCTTGCCATATGATAGAGGGCTGGCAATACGTGCCATCTATTTTTGTGTCGGAGCCGAGTACGAAGTGAAGTTCTTCGGTGCACTTATGGGGCAGTACGAAGTCGTACATGCTCTGACGATACGAGAAACTCGTACTCGTTTTGGTGCACACCAGTTGGGATACTTGTGGGCGCTGGTTGAGCCGGCGCTGATGATCTTGACCTTCTATGTGCTCTTTGCCTTTGCCGGACGCTCTGCGCCGACAGGAATGACTCTATTTTCCTTTATTGCTACTGGCATTTGTCCCTTTCTCATTTTTTCTAGTACCGTTACTTTCGTCTCCAATGCCATTAATGGGAACAAGGCGTTGCTTTACTATCCACAAGTCAATCCAATTGATGTCGTTATTGCCCGTGTATTTCTGGAATTCGCAACCTATGTCGGGGTCTTTCTAGTCTTACTCGGCCTGGAAACCCTGGTATTGCGCAAGGCCTCGGTCTCAGACCCGCTCCTGATAGTATATGGTTTTGGATTGGCTTCTCTTCTCGGAGCCGGACTCGGACTGGTGTTCTTGGGGCTTGGCCAGTTGTCCAACGCTATGGAACGGGCTCGTGGGCCTTTGATGCGCCCTTTTTTTTGGGTATCTGGAATTTTCTTCACCGCGGACGGAATGCCTCCTCAAGCAAGAGAACTTGTGCTCTGGAATCCGGTACTACATACCGTCGAACTGTGTCGTGCAGGTTGGTTTGAACGTTATAACGACACTCATGCAACTCCATCCTATGCACTGATTTGGGCTGTATGTTTGCTACTTGTCGGACTACTTCTAGAACGAGTCGTCAGGCGAAAGATCGATCTTACATGATCGAGCTCAGGCACATCACGAAGTCGTATAGCACTCCCTTTGGCCCCAACGTGGTGCTTGACGATATCACTGTGCTGATTCCAACGGGTCAGAGCCTCGGTATCCTCGGACAGAATGGCGCCGGAAAGTCGACATTGATGCGAATCATCGGTGGTGCCGAGATGCCGGACTCGGGAACAATAGTTCGTGAGGGCAAAGTCAGCTGGCCAATTGGTTTTGCCGGCGGGTTCAATGGCTCATTGACGGGTGAGGATAACTGCAAATTTGTTGCTAGAATCTACGGACAAGACGTCGACCGTGTAATTGATGAGACCCGTGAGTTTGCCGAAGTAGGAAAGTACTTTTACATGCCTGTCCGAACATACTCCTCCGGCATGAAAGCCCGTGTTGCTTTTGGACTCAGTATGGCGATTGACTTTGACGTCTATCTCGTAGACGAAGTCACCGCAGTTGGGGACAAGCGATTTCGGGAGAAATGCGCAGCAGTATTCAACGAGCGACAAGCATACTCCTCGATGATAATGATCTCACATAGTATGCCTACGTTACGGGCTCAGTGTACCCGAGGGGCCGTGTTGACAAAGTCTGGTTTCTCGGTTTTTGACACCATTGATGAAGCAATCAGCGTATATGAAGAAGGATTGAAACGATGAGTAGTGAAGTCGGAGACATTCGGGGAAGTACAAACGCGAAACAGATTCGAAGAACACGGGCCAAACGGATTTTGCTTCGCTTTGGGATTTGGGTCGGAATCCCAACCATGTGCGCCATTATTTACTACGGATTTTGGGCAACGCCACAGTATGAGTCCACAGCCGTGTTTACCGTGCAATCAAACAAAGGCAGTGCTGGTAGCTTGGACGGTTTGTCTGCACTACTCCCAGGCGTCTCCAGCTCACCTAAGGACGCAATGCTTGTCCGTGAATTTGCACTCTCGAGAACAATGTTAGCCCATGTAGAAACCAATAATGGTTTTGTAGAACACTTCCGTAATCCATCTGCCGACTATTTTACTCGCTTGCCCAGTGACGCAAGTCGAGAGGAACTCTACGACTTCT
>JAESTW010000588.1 GCA_016763395.1 Kofleriaceae bacterium | reverse complement strand
GCGAATACATTTTCAGTGCCCGTCGCTGGGCTTCCGGCTAGCTTTCCAATCTTCGAACTGATCGAAGGACGTTTCTATCTTCACTTTCAAGACAATATGGACGGACGCATCTCCCAAGGTGATTTGGTCCGCACGACCTCGCAGCTGAGGCAGGACGGCGCGATTCGCCGGGGGCAGCACTGGGTTTACCCTTTGGACGAGAACGCTCGAGGCAAAATTTCGCTGGGCGCGATGACCTTGCTATTTCAGTTTGTAACTCCACCACCGCTTGCAGCTCAAATGCGCCTGCCAGCCTCGACTCGCAAGACCTTGGCCGATCGATTTGAGCCTAAGCTGACCGCGATTCTATCGGCGTCCGTCCTTGTTCACCTCGCCATTGGCGTTTTTGCCTATACTAGAGACCTGACTTTCGAACCCCCGGCTGTCCGATACGCACGAACCTACAGCGTGAAGCAATACGTGCCGCTGATTCCTCAAGAGGCAATCACTCAGCAAACCGTGGCAAACGACTCGTCCGGCGTTTCGAGCATACTTCCCACTGCTGTTCCCAATTTACTAGAAAGAGAGAACAAGAATAACTCTAGAAATTCGAAAAAGGACCGGACGAGCGATTCTTCACGGAATGGTCAGGATTCTCCCAGCCAGGCGGTGGTTGACGAGACGATCAAAAACACGGTTGTGGTTTCTGTCCTAAGTGGCCTCACTAGTCCCAATGGCGTGTTTGGGCAGATGAGCGACACCAACCAGGGCGCGAGTCTCGACAAGTCTCTCCACCTAGCAAAACGCAAGAATACGTCCACCATCGCCATGCGCGGCCGCCACCGAGATCGCATGTCCGAGACTATTGGTGAGGGTAGAGGTAAACGAGCTTCTGAAGTGGATGATACCGCCATAAGAAAGGAAAAGAAGAAAGATGAACAATTTGATGTAGATCCTCCAACAGTAGGGGTAGGAGATACGTGGGACGACAGTGATCTCGACCCGGCTGCTGTGGCAAAACGTGTCCGGAAACGATATTTGGGAGGTATCCGTCGATGCCATCAGAGAGCCTTGGTAGGCAACCCGCAAGCCCATGGCAAGGTCGTCGTAGAGTTCACCGTTGGTCCCACCGGACGTGTAACGAGGGCTAGCGCCGAAGGCTTTGACGCATCGGTGGACAAATGCATCAAGTCAATAGCGACTCGATGGCACTTTTCTGCTCCACGGATCGATGGAAAGCCAACCAGCGCAAGTTATTCAATCCCGCTACTTCTCAAAAAGCCTCGTCAGTGAGCACAGCCAGCATAGGCTCAATGCACCCTACCCCTCGGACAAGCTCAGGGTCGACAAATCCCGATGGAGGTTCCTGCCACTGTTTGACAAGTCATGTCCGATGGGCAATAGCCGTCATTGCATAGACGGCTGCACACCATGTTCGTGTCACACACACTGGAGTGACACTGCGTTCCCGAGGTGCACGATTCGCTCAAATCGCGGCTGCCAGAGATTTCACAGGCAAGGACGATATCGACACCAACAACAATGGGCCGACACGCCAAACCGCCGGCGCAGCCTCCAACAGAAGTACAACCGGCCGTGCAGATAGGTCCGAGCGCGCCATCTGCGTTGCAGTATCCGCTGGCACAGTCTGAGTGATATCCACAGACGGATCCGTTGGCGCGAAAATATCGCACTTGGGAGGTTTCTGAGATGCAAAGATTCGAGTAGCAGCCGTATCCAATAGGACATTCTAGACTAGAGGTACACTCAAAGGGACTGCAATAGCCATTGCTGCAATTGTAACCGCCCGGACAGTCGGCAGCATTGACGCACAGAGCCGTACAAGCGCCCAAAAAACTATCGCAAACGCCGCTACCGCATTGCGGATTCCCAGCTGCATCTTCACAGGGTTTCTCTAAGTCGATGCATGTCCGTAGAGTCGAGGCGTCGGTCGCGCTACACGAATACCCCGCCGGACACTCGGCAGCCGTAGCACACACCTTGGTGCAAGAAGCAAAGCCGCCAACAAACCCCTGGCACAAACCGGTAGCACAAGTTGCGGGGGTTTCCACCTGGCACAGCGTTCCGGTGTCATCAGGAACGCATTGTTGATCGATGCAAAAATGTTCATCGGCACATTGGGAGTCGGCGACACAACTCTTAGAACAATACTGAGTCTGACCGACATCATCCAAGCACAGTCCACTGATGCACTGCGAACTATCGGTACATCGGTCAAGGTAGATAGCCGTCGCAATAACACCTGGTGCGTCCGGCGTAAGTGCCGCATCGGCGACGGCGGCATCGAACACAGATGACATTGCATCTGTCCCAAGAGACCCCGCATCTGCCATCTCCGCACTCGCGTCAGCAGCGGGCACCAGGTTCCCTTCCTCGTGCCCTGTTGCACACGCGGCTACCCCCAATACGAGAGCCAGTCTGAGGAGCATTCGGTGAAAGTGCATCTGCGTGATTGTCTCACCGATGTGAATTTCGTACCACCTGAGTCTCGATACCCCAGTGAATTCAGTAAAATTAGCGGCACAGCCGCGCAGCGTAAAGATGCGCTTGCGCAGCCAGCGTTAGAAATGGGGTGTGAACTCATTTCAACACCCCATTTCTAGACTACACTGCTGCCGTGGGTTGGTGGATTCGAATTTGTTTGGTTGCGGCTGTTGTGCTGAGCGCGACGGTGGCCTCTGCTCAGGAGGGCGTTGATTTTCCAGAACGACCAGACGATCGGGGGTTCATCAACGACAGTGCCAATCTTATTGATGGCACCGACGACGAAGAGATTCGCTTTATCGCCGACAGTCTGCTTACGGACAAAGCAGTTCCCATCATCGTGGTTACGATCTCATCGCTCTCGGACTACAACGCGTACAACGGAATCGAGAGCTACGCCCGCGACCTCTTCGATCACTGGGGCGTAGGTCTGGAAGAATGGAACTACGGCATCTTGCTACTGGTTTCCGTTGAAGATCGCAAGGCACGGATCGAGCTCGGTGGCGACTGGGGCTACAGTAAAAATGGTGACACCGACGTCATTATGAACACGCTAATCATACCGGCGTTCAAGCGCGGTGATTTCTCAGGGGGCATTGCTGCGGGTGTCCGGGGCCTCGATGCCATGGCCCGCGATCTAGCCATTCCCTCCCCGCCAAAACCCTCTTGGTACTACCCACTCATGATTGGCCTGGCGTTGTTGGTCATTTTTACGGCTGTCTCTTTACACCGCCGAGGTTCGTCCGGGTGGGCGTGGCTTTTCTGGGGCGTCATATTCACCATCCTGTTCTTTCTTCTTAGAGCCGCGGCCTCAAATAGCTCCAGCGGCTATGGTGGCAGTTCCTTCGGTGGCGGCTCATCGGGCGGCGGCGGCTCGACGGGAAGTTGGTAGATCATGCGCGCATCCAAATTACTGAGTAAAAGCGAGAGCGAGAGTGTCGCGGCGGCCATCGCGGCGGCTGAATCCAAGACCTCTGCTGAAGTCGTCGTGTGCATCGCGAGCCGTTCTGGTCGTTACGATCGCGGAGAAGATCTGGTCGGCGTTGCAGTAGCCCTCTTGTCCGTAGCGGGCGTCTGGCTCGCCTTTCAGGGAGTACACGATGAATCCTGGGGACTCTCTTTCAACCTCGGCCTCTTGCCGATTCTCGGTATCTTCGCACTTGCCTTTTCGATTGGCGCTACCGCAGCAACATACTTACCCGGACTAAGTCTCTTCTTCTCAAAACGCGCTGAAATGCACTCTAACGTTCACGACAGGGCGCGCATCGCCTTCCAAGACTTGGGTGTACGCGGCACTCGCGCGGCCACGG
>JAESTW010000587.1 GCA_016763395.1 Kofleriaceae bacterium | reverse complement strand
CGGCTTTGCTTTGACCTCGGCCGGCTTTGCTTTGACCTCGGCCGGCTTTGTTTTGACCTGAGCAGGCTTTGCTTTGACCTCGGCCGGCTTTGCTTTGACCTGAGCAGCCTTCGCTTTGATCTCGCCGGGCTGACTGTCCGGTCGGCTTATATCTACGGTTGAGACGAGCGCAGAGTTCTCGGCAACATTGTTAGCTGGTGAGTCATCTGAGCGTACCGATGCGCGATCCTCTGGCTCGGAGTCCATCTCATCGGCTGCTATACCATCAGAGTCGGGGACAGACATGGCGAGGGTTTCGTTGAAGGCCATCGCCGGATTGATAGGGGTGGCGTTCGCATCCCTATCTTTCTGGATTTTCTGCGACCCACTTTGCCAATCATTGCTCGGCTTATCCTGCGAATCCAATCGGATCGTCGAGAGTGAGGCAGGGCTTTGGTTTTTTGGGCGCGGTCGCTGGGGAGCGGTAGAGCGAACATCCACAGGGTGCCCTTTGAGAACCGCTTTGGCATGTGCTCGGACAAGAATCGTGGTCAGCGCGAGGTGAATGCGTTGCAATTCAGGTAGCCCGAGTCCGCAGTGGTCGAGCTGATGGTTTCGGACTTTGCCGAAGAGTATCTGATGTACGATGTCCGAGAGTTCATCCTCGTCACTGGCCTCACCATTGCGGGTGGCGGCTTCTACCGCATCGCAAATACACGAAATTGCGGTTTCTGGACACTGCGGTGTGGTCCCCGGATAACAAAAATCCTCAGCGCTTTGTTGTTTCGCGTTGCCGGACGCAAGCTCTTTGGACCAGAAAAACTCTAGCTGCGCGGCGCCGTGGTGCGTGCGGATGAAATCGATGATCCTCGCCGGAAGGCCGTTGTCCTTGGCGACTTGGATGCCGTGGCTTACATGCTCGAAGATAGCGTCCCTGGAGTCGCTCGCCTTAATCTTTTCGTGAATGCTATGCTCGCCACCCGAATTGTTCTCAATGAAGTACTTGGGTTTCTTGGTTTTCCCAAGGTCGTGGTAATACGCCCCCACTCGCAGGAGCGGGATGTCCGCACCAATCGCGGCTCCAGCGCTTTCACACAGGCGTGCAACTGCCAGGCTGTGTTGCCAGGAACCCGGCGCCTGATCTGCTAGCTGTTTTAGCAAGGGTTGTGAAAATCGTTCTAGTTTGCTGAGAGTCCGCAGCGAGACATCGCCACTCATCCAGGAGAAAAGCGGACGCAAAAGCAGGGCGAGAATACTGCCTACCAAGCCTCCGATGACTGCGGCCAGGGCACCAGACTGTCCAAAAGCAGAACTGGGAATGGACGACCAGCTACCGTAGTAGGCAACTAGATAGGCCAAGGCTGTTGCCGATCCAACCACCAAGCCAGTACCAAGCTGGCGAATTGGCGACGCAGTTTGAGGCAACAATAGAACCGGGCCAATTGCCTGCACCAGGATGACACAGAAAAATGCCAAGTCGAAAGGAACCAGTAGACTTACAATAAGCGCGCTCAATAGAGCGCTCGCGAGCGCCGTTGTTTGTGAGCAACGTTGCCGCACAAGGATGCCAACGAGGCCGACAGGAAGCGCGACCAGTGCCAATGAGGATGTGAGAGTAATCCCTAGGAATACCGCGGAACTGAGAGTGATAAAAAGCACTGTGGCGAGTTTTTGCCGAGTGCGCCTTACGCGTGCGTAAGGTTCTCGAACAAGACCCCACAACACAAATGCCGCCCATAGCGCCAGCCACAGCGTAAGGCCAAAGGAGAAGTTGGGGCGCTCAAGTGTTGCCGAGAACTCTGCGATAGAGGGAGTGACTGTCTGGCCCCGGGAGACCACGAGTGCACCCCCCGGATTGTTTCCTGCCGAGTCGGGCTGAAAGGGGCTTGTTCGCAAACTCACACTTGCCGGTTGTCCGACTTCTAGTTCGGTGGCAGTGCTGCGGCGTCCGGCAATGAGAAGTGCGGTGACTAGCGACGCTGCGAGAATCGCAACGAGAACACTACCGACCAGTCCCTTGGAGTGGTTTCCAGTTGGCGCGGAGTTGAGCGTGGTGGGCATGAGGTTCTTTGCAGTCTAGTTTCTTTGCGGTCTAGGAGATTGGTGTTTTTCGTATGAAACACAGCCTTCTAGTTATTCGGGCCCAGAGGGGCTGGTACATGGGGCTCTGCCCACATTCCTAGAAGGACAGATCGAAGTTGTGTTTGGAACGCGTGCCGTCAAAGCTTGGGAATTTCATCGACATCATAACTTTTCGAATGCAGCGCGCAACCGGTGCCTTGGTGGTGCCATTGACTCGAACTTGGGACACTTTGCCCGTGCCTTTGACGATGAACTCGATGAATGCATCGCCAGTGTTGGTCGAACGCAGGCAACGTCCGAGCTTTCCACCGGACCGTGAAATCACCGGATTGACTTGGTAGTTGCCAAGAGTTTCACTGCCGACATCTCCTTGGGCCATGTCGAATGAAACCGAATCGTCCCAACCGCCCGCAGTTCCGCCAGGCGACTTTCCGCCGCTTTTTCCGCCGCCGTGGCGCTTGCGCCGTTTCTTGGCCTGTTCCGCTGTTGGAAAGGAAATCTTCGCTTCAATGGCTCCCTCTTCTAGGGTCGCAATTTTGCTGGTCGACTTGGTGTCTTCGGTACTGAGCGCCTTGACGATGAAATAGGCACCTCCGCCAATGCTGAGAACGACTGCGGCCACGATAAAGTACAGAGCCATGCCGCGGTTTTTCTCTTGGCTGGCATGCAGCACCTCAGCATTGGCACGTCGTTCGTCGTCGCGTTTCTGCTTTGCCTGCTCGACAACCTCTATAAGGAGTGGATGGGTTTCGACTTTGACACGCTCACCGGTGTCGTTGTCGATAAGAATATTTCCGGGGAGAATCTTAGCGCTTTCAATTTGCTCGACGATGGATGCCAAGGAAAAGGGGCCGTAGTCGAGCTTGCCTGAGCTGAAGAGCCAGCGTTCTCGAGTCTCTGCCAGGGCTCTTGCCAGCGTTGCCGATTGGCTGCCGGTATTTCTCGGGGTAGCAGATTTTGTTGGTGCTGTAATCGCCTGCGCTAGACTCGGACGTTTGGGCAGGGCTGCCATTTGGGATCCGCTGCGTGTCGCCGCTGGATCTACCGCCAGAGCTTTTTGCAGAGCGCCGGTGAGTTGCTGCGCCGCTGGACGCTGGCTGGGATCGGGATTCATCGTAGCGCCAATGAACTGATCGAGCAGGGGAGAGAGTCCGGGAACTACTTCGCTCGGACGTTTACAGCCTTTGTCCGGCGCTGCCCCTACTAGTAATTCGTATATCACTGCGCCGATGCCGTAGACGTCCGCAGCAGCCGTAGGAGTACCGCTGTTTTGGGATTCGGGACTGAGTCGTGAGCCGAGCTGAGGGGCCAGTTTGGGCGACAAGACACCAAGTCCAAGGCCGGAGAGTTGTACCTGTCCCTCGTTATTGACAATCACAGACTCCAAACAGATGGCACCGTGGCCACCACCGGCCTGACAAGCAGCTGCTGCCAAACAAAGGTCTGTGCCTATGTTTTCGATTTGGGTGAGTGAGAAGCCGCCACCGCTTGCACGCTTTCGCTGGGCAAACTCCTGCAGCGATTGTCCGCCGCTGCCTTCACTCACCAAATAGACGTGATTGGCCGCTGTGCCCGCATGCAGAGGCTTAGAAATGTTCTCATGAACAAACTCAAAGCGCTCCGATGAGATCGACTCGGTGAGCTGCGATAGAAGTTGGCCTTGGTCGCCCAAATCCGGCCTGACAAGCTGAACAGTTACATCGTCACCAGTTTGTTCGTCCGTGGCAGCGTAGAGCGGCCCAATGCTGCTCGTCCTCAGATGGGCGGTGACTGTGAATCGCTCGTTGTCTAGCGTTGTTCCGATGGGCAGGGTGGCGCTGGCCTGTTGCGTTGGCAAATATGATTCTCCGGGACTGAAGGAGGAGGTGTTCGATCGCCGAACTCACTCCCTTCCCAGATATTGTAGTAACCGGCGCAAAGCTCGGTCAATCGCCACGGCAGCGATAAGGATGGCAGCGAGAAGGATCGCAGGGCGAAGTCCTAAAAACGCATTCCGTTTTTGGCCCGATAACTAAACCAGTCGTAGCCAAGGTAGGCAGCGCCTGCGAGGCCCAAAATACCGAGTATAGGGGAGCTTAGAACGACAATTGCTGCCACTGAGCCGCCAGCAGCTACGGATGCGAGAGTTCCTTTGCGTTTGGCAATGACCTTGTTGCGTTGAATAAGAGATCCCATCCCTATAAGGCTGCACCATGTCAGGCCTTCTGTCAAAGGCTGTGTCAAATGTGCCAACTCTTGTGTGTATATTTACACACAGGGAGTGCATGGAGATCGTCTATAAGAAGCCTTGGTGTGGGCTCTTGGGCCTGGTTTGAGAGGATTGTCGATTGACCTGTTCGATTGTCCTCTTGGCACTTGTTATGCAAAAAACTAGTGGGATATGTCCCAGGTGCTATCCTTGACGGACAGTTCGGAATCTTATGAGCCCACAAAACAATTCAGGTAAAGCATTCTTTGGAGCGGCAGGCCTCCTCTTCGTTCTCGGAGCAGCGGGCGTCGGCGGGTATTTTCTCTCGGTAAAAGATGCTGAGGCAACCATCGCGGCTTCCCCACAAGTAGGCGGTACTGCGCCGAAGAACTCGAAGGTTGTGGACAACTCTGAATCAAACACAGTAGAGGCAGTCGATCTTGTTGGTGACTCAGGCTCCGTATCAGCGGCGGACTCTCTAGTGGTTGTATTTGATGGTCATCGTCACCCGATCTCAAGGGCAGGTCTGGCAAATCGAGGTGCCATTCACAAAGCGCTCCTGGCGGTAAAAGCCAAGATCGACAAAGGCCCTGTTGACGCCTACCTGGATTTAGAAGCTCGCGAAGTACACGCGGCTGAGCCCGGCTTGGCTATCGATCTTTTCGCCTCCGTCAGTGCAGTGGAAATCGCAGTTCGAGGTGGAAAATCTGAAATCACACTCTCTGGCATTGCAGTGCCCCCTTCGGTGACTATCGAGGATTTGGGCATTGATGATATTTCAACTGTCATCGGTAAATTTCGTACGAAATTCTCTGTTGCCGAAAAAACTCGAAACGCCAACCTCAAACTCCTGGCCAGCAAGATCAATGGCCTGGTGTTACAACCCGGACAGAAGTTCTCGTTCAATGAAACGACCGGCGATCGATTGCTTGAAGATGGCTTTAAAATGGCCCACGTTATCAGTCAGGGGCAAATGGTCGATGGCATGGCGGGCGGCTCCTGCCAGATTTCGACTACCTTGCACGGGGCCGCGTTTTTTAGCGGACTCAACATTCTCAAGGTAACTCCACACTCGCGCCCCAGCACCTACGTCGCCATTGCGCTCGATGCCACGGTGGTCGCTAGCAAGGTGGACCTTAAGCTTTCCAATCCCTATGACTTCCCCATTGTCATTCACTACAAAGTCGCCCGAGGCATTTCGCAGGTCGAGATTCTTGGCCGAGAAAAGCCTTTTGACTACATTGAGTTTGAGCGCAACATTGACCGGCGCATTCCCTTTGAAACAGTGACTCGTGAAGACTCTTCGATGGGCATGGGGCATATGTCCGTCGATCAGATGGGCTATCCGGGATACAAAGTGAGCCGGATTCGCAGAACTTACAAAGACGGCGAAGTTATCAAAGAGGACAAGTGGAAATTGGCGTACCGTCCGGTGGTTGAGTACGCGCGGCTGGGGATCAACCCCAATCCAAACTTGCCACCGCCCAAAAAACGAAGAGGGCATGGGCCGAAGCCAGCCAGTGGCCGCTTTACGATGACGCAGTAGACGAACAAGGTTCGTCCTAGCTCTCATCACCCAAGATATCGTCCAGCCAAGGTGATCCCTTGGTTGCCGGCTGTTTGAAGACTTCCTATTGGAACAAGCATCTTAGTGTCAGTGGATTGACCTAGAGGCTGGCCTGCTGCTAAATGCAGGTGTTCTCGTTTCGCGGGACTTGAGACCCAAGTTCCTCATTCACACGAGAGTTTCAAAGAGGGAGGAACCATGAGCTGGTTCGCGAAGTATATAAAATCATCAGTCGGCGCCAAACACATTATGGCCATCACTGGGCTTATGTTGGTCGGATTTGTCCTGGCCCACATGCTCGGCAACTTGCAGATCTTTATAGGGCGAGATGCTCTCAACGGCTATGCTGAGAGTTTGAAGGCTCTGGGGCCGATTCTTTGGATTATGAGAATCGGCTTAATTGTCGCCGTTGTTATTCACATCTGGAGCGCTGTCCGGTTAACGACCATGAACGCAGCGGCTCGTCCGGTGAAGTACAAAGTTGTGCACCGAGAGAAGAGCACCTTTGCTTCTCGAGTGATGATTTGGAGTGGCATTATCGTTCTCGCATTCCTGGTTTTTCACCTTATGCAGTTCACTTTTGGTGGTGGTCCATTCCCGGACGACTTCAACCAGCTTCAGCAAATGGAAGGGTATGACCGCCATGATGTATTCAACATGGTAGTTTCTGGCTTTAGCCGAGCCCCAGTCACCATTGCGTATGTGATTGCGATGTTCTTGCTCTGCTTGCACCTCAAGCACGGCATTGGCAGTCTCTTTCAAACTCTTGGAATCAATCATCCCAAGTTCAACGGACTTATTAAGATGGCTGCGCCCGGTATTGCAGTGCTTGTATTCATCGGAAATGTTTCGATGCCAATCGCCTGTTTGGCGGGATGGGTGAAGGTAGTAGTATGAAACTCGACGCAAGAATTCCAGAAGGTCCTATCGATCAAAAGTGGGACAACGCCAAGTTTAACTTCAAGCTGGTAAACCCGGCCAACAAGCGGAAATTCGATATCATCGTTATCGGTTCTGGCCTTGCTGGTGGCGCTGCTGCGGCAACCTTGGCGGAACTCGGCTACAACGTCGCTTGTTTCTGTTATCAAGATAGCCCAAGGCGCGCGCACTCTATCGCTGCGCAAGGCGGCATCAACGCTGCGAAAAACTATCAAGGTGATGGCGACAGCGTTTATCGACTCTTCTACGATACCGTCAAAGGCGGCGACTTCCGTTCTCGTGAGCCAAACGTGTATCGCCTCGCGCAAGTGAGCCGAAACATCATCGATCAGGCGACTGCGATGGGCGTTCCTTTTGCTCGCGAATACGGCGGAACCCTAGCCAACCGCTCCTTTGGTGGTGCTCAGGTTTCTCGGACATTCTACGCACGTGGGCAAACCGGACAGCAGCTCTTGCTCGGTGTGTACTCGGGGCTGAGCCGGCAGATCAAAGCTGGCAAAGTGACCATGTACACCCGCCACGAAATGCTTGATCTGGTGACCGTCGATGGCCGCGCTGCCGGTGTCGTGGTTCGCGACATGGTGAGCGGCAAGATTGAGTCCCACGCAGGGCATTCGGTCATCATGGCTTCGGGCGGATACGGAAACGTATTCTACCTCTCGACCAACGCCATGGGTTGCAACGTAACTGCTGCCTACCGCGCGTACAAAAAGGGCGCTGGCTTTGCCAACCCTTGTTACACACAGATTCACCCTACTTGCATTCCAGTGAGTGGCGACTACCAGAGTAAACTGACTCTGATGTCCGAGTCTTTGCGCAACGATGGTCGCGTCTGGGTCCCTAAGAAAAAAGAAGACTGCGGTAAGAAACCTTCGCAGATTAAAGAAGAAGATCGAGACTACTACCTCGAACGCAAGTACCCTGCATTCGGCAACTTGGTACCGCGGGACGTCGCGTCTCGAAACGCCAAACTCGTCTGTGATGATGGCCGCGGTGTTGGCCCGAGTGGCTATGGTGTCTATCTCGACTTTGAGGAAGCCATTGGTCGCTTGGGCAAAGACGCAGTGGAAGGGCGCTATGGCAATCTCTTTGAGATGTACGAGCGTATCACTGGGGATGATCCTTACACCACGCCCATGCGTATCTACCCAGCCGTGCACTACACGATGGGTGGTCTATGGGTTGACTACAACTTGCAGAGCACAATTCCCGGACTCTTTGTTCTCGGAGAGGCAAACTTCTCTGACCACGGGGCTAACCGGTTGGGCGCTTCCGCTCTTATGCAGGGCCTCGCAGATGGCTACTTTGTGATTCCGTACACGATTGGCAACTACCTCGCGGGTGAGAAACCGGAGAAATTGGCGACCGATCATGCAGTGTTTCAAGAAGCGGAGAAGGCGGCGAAAGCCAAACTCGACAAGCTTGTTGGTATGGATGGCTCTCGGACTGTGGACTCCTTCCACAAAGAGCTTGGCAAGATCATGTGGGAATACTGCGGCATGGCCCGCAATGAGGAGGGGCTCAAAAAGGCTCTGGAGCTCATTCCCGCTCTGCGTGAAGAATTTTGGAAGGAAGTCAAAGTGCCGGGAAGCGCTGCGACTCTCAACCAGAGTCTGGAGAAAGCCGGACGAGTTGCCGACTTCCTAGAGTTTGCAGAAATTATGGTGCGAGATGCTCTTGTCCGGGACGAGTCCTGTGGCGGTCACTTTCGTGAAGAGCACCAAAGCCCCGAGGGCGAGGCGATGCGAAATGACGAAGATTTCGCTCATGCTGCCGTCTGGGAGTACAAAGGGCCGGGCGAGGAGCCTGAACTTCACAAAGAACCTATGAGTTTTGAACACGTCAAACTCGCAACTCGAAGCTACAAATAGGAGATCGATATGAATCTTACTGTATACGTATGGCGCCAAAAAGATCAGAACGACTCTGGTGGCTTTGAGAAATACACTGATGAATGCAAAGACATCAGCGAGCACATGTCCTTTCTTGAGCTTCTCGATGTTATGAACGAGCGGCTTATTGAAAAGGGCAAGTTGCCCATCGCCTTTGATAGCGATTGTCGCGAAGGCATTTGTGGGACCTGCTCGATGGTTATCAACGGCAGGGCTCACGGCCCCTGGAAGGCAACTACCGCTTGTCAGCTGCACATGCGCGCGTTCAAAGATGGCGATGTCATCTACATCGAACCATGGCGAGCGAAGGCCTTCCCAGTTCTGCAAGATCTGATGGTCGACAGGCAGGCATTTGACGACATCATCCAGGCTGGCGGCTATATCACCACCAACTGCGGATCAGCACCGGACGCAAACGCTATCACTATCGGCAAGACCATTGCCGATGCTGCGATGGACGCCGCTGCCTGCGTTGGTTGTGGCGCGTGTGTTGCCGCCTGTCCGAACAGTTCGGGCACTG
>JAESTW010000586.1 GCA_016763395.1 Kofleriaceae bacterium | reverse complement strand
TCTCCACCATCCCGGATCTCATCTAAGTCGCTCTTGCCGTCGTTGTCGCTGTCGAGGGATCCGAGTCCGGACAGGTCGATGCCCGCATCTGAGCCGGAGCTTCCCCCGGAACTCGCATCAGCGCGTGGGCCACGTCCGAATCCCGCTGCACTATTGTCGGTGCAGCCGGGAAGCAGGAGGGCTAGGGCTAGCGCCCAGTATTGCCAGCGATTCATCAACGTTAGTCCACGTCGATTAGAGTGGTCATGGACAGCTTGCAACCGAGTCCGTTGGTGTCGGTCACTTCCGATAACAAGACTTGGGTGCTGACGGGATAGCTAAGATTTTCGGATATGGAGGTAAAGGTCTCGGTTGCAAAAAACTCGTCTTCGGTTTCGGTTAGCAAGTCAGAGATGAAGGTTAAGGATTCACTGGTTTCTAGAATGTAGGTCGTCGATGTTGGGTGAAAGACGATCGCAATGGGAACAACGTTCAGGTCAACTGAGGCAGCAAAAGAGCATGAGTTGCCGCTGCCAGCACTGCTGCACGAATTGAAGCTCGCGATCCTCGTGAAGTCGGCTGTCCCCGCGCGAACCTTGATATCACCCCCTTCGAAAGCGCCGTCACCTAGAAGAGAGCAGTCTTCGATGGATTGCATTGCCTGCACGGTCACAACGATTCGCTGATCCTTGATCAGGGCATTGCGACCTCTGTCGCGCTCTACCGGGTCGCTGGTGCCGTCGCCATCGGTGTCCTGGCTATTGGGATCGGTTCCGAGAAATACTTCAACGGAGTCGCCATCGCCATCGCCATCCGCGTCGCTGCGGTTGGGATCGGAGAAGACGACGCGCGACTCTCCTGGGACATTGATGAAACGGCCAACGTTGATTTCGTCGAAGTCGCTGAGCGCTGCAAAGATTGAGGAGTCACTGTCTGAATCTTCATTCAGTACGTTGGTTGAGGTCGATGCGCCGGTCGGCACCACACAGGCGATGGAGTCGTTGCAGCGTCGCTCGCCAATCGCCAGATCTAAGACATCGTAGTAGCGATTGGGAAAGGCCGGATTGGTGATGTCGAACTCTTGCAAGTCCGTGAGTCCGTCGCCATCGGTGTCGATGCTGCGCGGGTTACTCTTAATCGCAAATTCAATGACATCGGGTAGGCCGTCAAAATCGGTGTCCGGCAAGAGGGTGCTTGGGTATACGCGAGTACATATCACTTCGCCATTGATGCAAACATCCCAGCCATTGAGCTCCTCGCCGTCGCGCAACCCGTCATTGTCAGTGTCGATCACAGTGCCCGCATCTTGAAAATCCGGATTCACGCCGATTCGAGTTTCTCGGCCATCGCTAATGGTATCGAGGTCCGTGTCCGGCGAGTTCGGGTCGAGAGCATAGAGGCCATCGTGAGCGGCTCGTCTGTAGTCGTTGCTATCAACTGCTAGTTCGGTCTGTAGAAGAAAGTCGTTGGCAGCGCTCGGACGAATACATACTTCACCTGCTGCTGGAACGACTCCTACTGCTGTGACCTGAATATCTCCACCGGTGGCAGTCGTTTCGCAGGCCGCAATGGTGGGAGGCGTTGTGAAGGTCGCGCCAGGCCCGGGAACAATGTGCTCGGGAACCCGCGAGACTTCGATTCCGCCCAGTGGCGTCGCCGTATCAATGCGTCCGTTGGGGCCAGGAGCAATCACTACGTCACCAGCTACTGCAGCATCGCCCACTGCAATACCTGTACATCATCGCCCGTAGCGGTCAGAGCCACGTTGCCATCCACGGAAGCGAAGATGGCGGCGTCGGTGTGTGGTGTGAGAACCAAGACGGGAACGTCTGCTAAGCCGAGCTCGCCAAGGGCAACGAACAAGGGGCCGTTGATCGCTTGGTTGTCGTCGATGCCGTCGAGGTCGGTGTCTCTTCTGTTGGGATCGGTCAGGTGTCCGAGCTCAATATTATCATCGAGTCCATCGCCATCGGAGTCCCGACGAGCGGGGCTCGAGAAGACCTGGCGCGTAACTCCTGACGCAGCGCGGACACTCCAGCCGACGCGTACTTCGTCAAAGTCTGAAATACCATCGCCATCGGAATCGGGATTGTTGTCCGAGCTGCCGTAGAAGTTCTCTTCCAGCTCGTGCAGTCCATCCTCGTCAAGATCGCGCGTGAAGAGCAGGAGGTACTCATCGCCTGCTCGGAGCTGGATAGACGGAAAGTCTGCCTCTGGATCCACATTCACGTTGTTGGTCTGAATCGTCCAAAAGCGCTTCTCTGGGTTGTCGCCGCCTTCGAGATCGTTTTGAACGCCCCGGACACGAACCAATCGCTGCGGACCGTTCGCCAGGAGGCCTTCGCGAAGGGTGCCAAAGGTGTTGGTTATTGCGGGGTCTAGGGTTGTGGGGTCGGCCAGGGCCTGATCGTTGAGCGCCAATGTGAGGCCTGCGAGTTCCAAGGCTCGCTCCATGGTGATGCCTGTTGGTAGGCCATCGGTGCCAAAGGAGTTATGGGTAGCGACGCGGAAGCTCTCCACGTTACCGTCGCCGTAGTCGACCGAGATGCCGACTGTTCGGCTCGCGACTGTGGCTGACGAGAAGGCAAAGTTATTGCCCTGAGCGTCGAGTACATCAAAGTTGGCGACTTTGAAGATCAGTCCCTGAGGCTCGCGAATCAGCTCCTCCACAATGTTGGGGAAGATGTCGGTGTTCTCGAAGATGATTGGGCCTCGCTCACCATCAAAGGGACCCAGATTCAAAGAAAGCGCCTCTCCGCCGGTTGGACGGAGAGTCGCAACTGGGGTGAAGGCATTGCCGTTGGCGCGGTTTTGGCGCAGCAGGGAAATCTCTATGTTGGTGAGTGTGAAGGGAATCTCGCCCTGATTGGCGATATTGATCGTTGCCTGCACTCGCGCAGAATCGATAGACCGAGTTACCGATTGCAGCTCGCTGAAGTCAAAGCCTTCGCTCACGCTGTCCTCAAAGGTCTGCTGAGATTGGGTCGCAGTCTGGGTATCGACAGTGGAGCTAAAGCCTCTGGCGCTCGATGTCTCCATGCCCTGATTAAAGGTAGCCTTGCCGCTCCAGCCCTTTCCTGACTCGTAACCCACTTCGGCACCGAAGTCGCGGCTGCTCTGGTTGGAGGTCTCCGTGCTACGGGTATCGCTGCGGCTGGTGGCGCGGCTTTGGGCCTGGGACACACCAGAAGAGAGTGTGCTTTGCCGACTTTGAGTGACCCCCGTTACGTCGGTGAAGCTGGTGCTGACGTTGACCTGCAGTGAGTAATCGCCAACCACGATCTGCGGCAAGGGCAGGTTGGCAATGAGTGGGTTGCGATTGAATAAGAAGAGCTCATCGCGGTCATTTTGGCCGTCGCCATCGGTGTCG
>JAESTW010000051.1 GCA_016763395.1 Kofleriaceae bacterium | reverse complement strand
TGTCCGGTGATCGCAAATCCGGACCAAGTCGATGAGGACGCAGACGGTGTCGGAGATGCGTGCAGTACAATTTGCCAGGGTAAGGGTGGCGACCTAGATCATGACAACTGGTGCGCCATCGTCGATAATTGTCCGAATGAAGTCAATCCAACTCAGTCAGACCTAGATGACGATGGGATTGGCGATGCGTGTGACAGCGAGGAGTGTGATGGTATCGACAACGATGGGGATGGGGCAAGCGATGAAGGCTTTCCAAACAGTGATGGTGATGAGATAGCGGATTGCCTGGACTCTTGCCCGCAAGATTCGGACAACGACGAAGACAGTGATGGTGTTTGCGGCGACATTGACAACTGTCCGAGCATTGCCAATACTGGGCAAGCAGATGCAGATGCAGATGGGACTGGCGATGCATGCGATGTAGAAGAATGCGATGGTCTTGATAACGACGGGGATGGACTCGTCGACGAAAGCTTCGCCGACAGTGACGAAGACGGTGTAGCTGATTGCGTGGATGCATGTCCGTTGTCCGTGATCGGCGATCCCGATGGTGATGGCGTTTGCGGAGACGTAGACAACTGTCCGACCATCGGCAATCCGACTCAATCTGACCAAGACTTTGACTTGCAAGGAGATGCCTGCGAAACCAGCCCTGTCACTGGCAGTTGGACGACCAATGGAGCGAACTCAAGTCATACCAATTCAGTCTCTGGAACGATCTTGTTTCCCGACTACGAGTTATATTGGGAGCGTCCTCTTGCCCTTCAACCGGAGCTTCCGGTAGCCATTGCAGACGGTATGGTCGTTTTCTCTACCGGAAATATTCTTAAGGCCATCGATGTCGAAACGGGCAATGATGTCTGGGAGTTTCAGAACGCTCGGGGCATGAGTGGGGCCACCTATGCCGATGGAGCCGTGTATTCTCAAGGTGGAGGTGGAGGATCATCTCAAACCTACATCTTTAAGTTTGCGGCAGAGAGTGGCAATATCTTGGAGCAGGCGAGTTTTCCGAGCCAGTGGTATCACTACCATCCGCCAATTGTCGTCAATGGTTCCGTTTACGGACAGGGAGGGAGATTTGGTGGCATGTATTCTTGGGACACAACGAATCTCTTGGCGAACTGGTTCGTCGATGCCGGACAGTACGACGAGTGGTCTCCAACAGCCGGTGATGGGGCATTGTATTCTTGGGTTGCCGGGCAGCTCAGCTCCCACGAGCCGGCCACTGGGGTTGCACTTTGGACAGCAGATATACCTTGGACCTGGGCAGGCTATACGATGAATTCCTCCGCAGTTTTTGGAGGCGGATGCATCCTCGTGCGTTCTGCCAACAACCTCTATTGCAGAGAGCCGGGCGACGGAAGCCCGATTTGGAACGTGGGAGATACCGGCATGACGGACCCTGCAGTGCAGGGACAAGAGATTTACTACACAGCCGGTGGTTCTCTCGTAGTACTGGACGCTGTTACCGGTAACGAGCTTTGGAACTGGCAACCTGCCCAAGGGCAAGCTTCGACTCGTCCGGTTCTGGTTGATGACTATGTTTTTGTCAACACAGACGAAGGCGTCTACGGGGTAAACCGGACAACTCAGGATTCTTACAAGCTAACAGCGGTACAGGGTGAGATTACTGTCGATGCAACAGGTCTTTACATCAGCGGTAGTGGAGGTATCTACCGCTACGTATTGCGGGACTAAGGCCCCTTGACTGACTCTAAGAATTAATCGTGAGGGCTTGAGCCGCTCGCACGCAGTCAAACCGGATGGGCATGTCTAGCTGCCTATGGCCGGCCCACCAGGCCTTCGCCTCTTCCGTCCAGTCTTAGGTGCAAATCTGGCGCGCCGCCTAGACCAGGGCGATCGTGAATGTCCGGTCCGGATGCAATGTTGGCCGACTGCTGAGTCCGCTCCTCACAGGTGTATCGATATACAGAACGGAGCTTAAGCGCGGATCCCTGCCGAGTGGACTCGGCCAGACGTCCTTCTTCGTCATAAACATAGGTTGTTGGGATCCCAGCGACCACTGTGCCATTGATTCGTCGGTCGGAATCGTAGGTCCAACTCGCCTCGTACCAAACGTCATCGGTGCCCACGTAAGTACCGATTGCGCTAACAAGTAATCCATCCTCATACAGATAGTTAAGGATTGCGTACGGAGATTCTTCGCTTCCAGGAGAGAACGACTCTCTACGAAGCAAGCGATCTCCTTCATAGATGTATCTGGCGCTTCGGTCCACTGTCCCGTCAACGTCGTCGTCGTACTCGGACAGAGTCAAGCCATGTGAACCCCAGGTATTGGTTCGCACAAAGTCGATAACGCCGTCGTCTTCGTCATCTCTGGAATAAATTAGAATTCGTCCTTTTGAGTCATTTTCAAATGTCTCCGAGAATTCCAAGCCAGTCCCTACGCCAACGGGTACTTTTTGAAAACGAATAAGGTAATTGTCCTTGTCAAACTCTTGGTAAAAACGAAGATCAATATCTCCATCATTTTGGTAGTCCCAGTCCATTTGAATCATATCGCCATTGTCGTTGTACGTGAGATAGCGTATCTGGCTGAAGAAGCCCTCGTCGTTCCGCTCTAGGACAAGCTCACACCAAGTCGGTTCAAATGGATCAAACGTACTCTCATCCCCTTGGCAGCCGACCAACGAGACGCAAAGAAAAATACCTAGTAGGCTTCGCATAGAGGATGACCTTACAGTAGTTGGTAACTATGGTCCATGTCCGGATATGGCCATTCTGAAGTTTTTACGAGGACCCCAGCAAGACTACGAAGTGGCTTGGAATCAATGTTTCTCGCAGTACGGCATGTTCTAGTTCTTGAGGGAGGTGGCAAGCTCACAGGCGTTTTTCTCTTTCAACGTGCAGGATTGATTCGCATCCAATAACGCGTCTTCCGTCCTGCCTAGTTTTGACCGTACCTGACTTCGGTAGAGATATGCTTTGCCCGAGCGTGGGTTGTTGGCGATGAAACGTGTCCAGTGTTTTTCCACGGACACAAAATCCTTTCGTTCGGAAAGAATCCGGTCAGTGCTCAGCAAACTCCCAATACTGTGAACATCTGCACAGGAAACGGCAATCGCGCCTCGATGATTTGGTTCCTGTACATCAGGAAACTCCTCTAGTGCCATATTCATGCATACCGTACTCGCATGGTCCGGCATTATGTCCAGGAGAGCCCGGACGAGTGTGTTGAGCTCCGTACTAGACACCTCAGGATGTTGTCCGAAAGTAATGACAACGTAGTACGAAGCGGCATCCAAAAAACGTTCGATGGCACGGTGTGAACTCACCCAGCTGATTCTTCGTAGTTCGATAGCCGCAGTCACACCGCCAAGCCAGTCTTTCGCCCGGTGCAGTTGGTTCAGCTTTGCTTCCAACAAAGGAAGGTTGTAGGGATTTCCCTCAAGGGCCTCCTCGATTTTCGGTAGTAGAGTCTCTGGTGATGTCTTGCCTTCGTAGACATCGACCATAATTCGAGCGCTGCGTGTTGACCAGTAGTCTGGATCGAGTTCGAGAGCTGCATCGCACATCTGCCTGGCTTTCCCCCACTTCTTCGCGCGCTGGAACGCCCGACATTTTTGTTGCAGCGGGTACGCGGCGAGCAACTTAAGTCGGGGATTGAGGCTCGTCAATGCTGACGCTTCCTTAGAATACTTCTCGTCGGCGCCGCGGGGCCCTCCCCATCTGGGATCCAATCCGGCCATATAGTCATAGCGTGTCAACGCACACTTTGGACAGTGCTGGAGGGCAGCGGACAAAACCGAGTCTTGCGCTTGGACATCGCCAAGACGAAATCGAATTTGCATGGCGTACGCTAAGGGGAGCCCGGGGCGAATGGCGAGTGCGCTATCGATGTCGACGGCAGCCTGCCGTTGCAGTGCACGAGAATTGGCAAATTGCTTGTCCGATGTATTCTTAGCGAGAGCGCTTCCCCGTGCCTGTCGTGCGAGCGCAACGAGGTAACTCCCTCGTGCCAGGTATGGGGCGTAAGAGTCGGGACTAGCACCGATCCATTCTGCGAATAATTCTTTATGACTAGGGTCGGGTTGGGCGAACACATGATACGCATGTCTTGGCCAATACTCCTTGTGAAAGTCCTCATCAAATTCGGCTTGATAGGACTCAAGGTACTCCGTTAGCTGCGCAAATCGCTTGGCGTGAAATAGTGCGCCCAGTGCGGCGGCGTCCGGTTGCCTGAGTGGGTACCCGTATTTGTCTACACTTTCGGGACCAATGAAGGGCAGAGATGTGGGCAGTTCGCCAAGATCTGGACGTGGCAATACAATTGGCGCGGCCTGGTGTACCGCGCCGCGTCTTGCGTTTCCGGAGTGTCTCGAGTTTTCCGGCTCGTTGTTATTCATCCAAAATATTACAGCCAATACAATCGCAACACCTAGTCCGATAACCAGGCCAGTCATTCGTTTGTTCTTCTCAACCATTGCCCGGAAGCATAGACTGCATAAACCTGCATTTTCAAAAAACGGGTTGGTTATTCGTCTGGTCGATGTCGAAAACATTGGCCGACTAAAATCGGACAAGAATGAGAACGTGCACCAATGGACGTCTCGACACAATCAATTCGGTCATCTGTGCTCGAAACTCAGTATATCTCTGGCCTCTATACTTCGGGTGCTTGCTGATTCGGCTATCAAAGCGGCGACACCTTGCGGGCGAGCATTGCCAACCCGGACAACGCAGCCGAAACGATTGGCCACGGTTATGCTGATAGCGGACACGGTTACGGCATTGTTCTAAATTCTAAAGCGGATGCATGCAAAGCCAAGCGAGCACTCTTGCTCTCGCTGCGGGAACCGATGGACGGGATTATGTCCCGCTATCTAAATCGGTACGTCTCACTCTTCATCACTCCCTTTTTACTGCGTACAGGCCTGGCTCCGAACTTCTTCAAGAAAGTGTGCGACACATCGGTTCTCGCAGTCTCCTGAGGGTGGAAGGCAACTACCGCCATGCTCAAAAAGTTCAGTACAACAATCCTCCTAACTCTGCCCCTGCTTGCAAACTGCTCTGGCGCATCCTCCTCTGGTCCGCGAAATTCACTTCTCGCTGACGAGGTTCCTGTGGAGGTCACCGAATCCAAGAGTGGTGATTTTAGTGTTGATGCTGCCACTAAATTGGCTTGGTCCTCACGAATATCGGTCGAGTTGCAATTCTCGGAGGCAACGGCCTACTGCAACGGCCTTGGCAATGGCTGGCGCTTGCCCACCATCGGTGAGCTTCAGACGACGATGCCTTCGCGCAAGTGGAGAGAGGGCCTGTCCGAGGAGGCTGTGCTCTTCAGTAGCGAAGAGATTCCGCGGATTGACGATGACAAGCAACCCTTGGTCATCAGTCTCAAAAGTGGAAAGAGCTTTGCCGGGCCCAGACGTGAAGGCTATGCGCGCTGCGTGCATGGCCCCGTCAGTCGGCAGAGTAAACCCATTTCTACTTTGGCGCCACTCATGGAAGAGCGATGGTGGGAGCAAGACAATGCCTGTCCCTCTGGTTCTGTCGCGCGCGGAACTCCAGGTCTTAAGATTTCGTGCAAGACCGCCACCGGACAAACAAACGGTCGCTCGACTTCATGGACTCGAGCCAAACGCATTGACGCTACGTATCACAATGAAGTACTGAATGGCCTTGCGGTGAAGTGGCGTGCCGATGGGCTCAAAATGTCGCAGGTGAATTACCGTGAGGGCGAGCTTCATGGGCGCAGCACGCACTTACATCCCAATGGCGAGAAGTCCAGCGAGTCGGACTACTCGAATGGAAAGCTGGATGGTAAGGAAGTGAAGTGGCGCGCTAATGGGCTCAAAATCTCGCAAGTGAAC
>JAESTW010000585.1 GCA_016763395.1 Kofleriaceae bacterium | reverse complement strand
GCGTCCGATTTGCCCACCTGCCATGAAATGTGGGCGTCTTTGGCAGTACTTCTCTTGTACAACAGTTTAGCGCCAAGATGTCACGAGAGGAATTCCCAACTCGCACTTTCCTCCACAATTCGCAGATTGACAGGCCCTTTTAGCGCTGTGAGCGAAAGTCGACTCGTAGATCCATCGCCAAACCCGACATGCCACAGGTCGATATCCTCTTACTCCCGGCTCCGAGATCTGCCAGTGAAACCGAGATATCACACTCTGAAATTGTTTCGTCGGGCCCAACGTCACTGTCACGAATCCTAAAACGCAGGCCATTTTTGAGCAGACTACGCTCGGTGTGAAAGTAGTTAGACTGCAATTTCGGCGACCACGTAGGCATCAACGTATCCTCCGCGTGGTGTGTTTCGCCCTCAGGAAAGGCTAGGGAATCCGAGTTGAGTCCACTTTGAACGTAAGGGTCCGGCAGCCGACCGCCAGCATCGCTTGTATCCCAGTGCCGACCATCCCCCTTCTTATCCGCAATTCTCACACTGCGAATTATTATTAACCACACAGATTCAGGTGTGCATTCTCCCTCGGCACATTGTTGGTCTGGCCCACAGGTAGCGCAGAGCGATGCCGCGCCACAGGCCACCGGACTTTGCTCTGCAAATGGCATACACACACCCTGCTCCGTACAACAGCCGTCATTGCAATACTCTAGGCAAGACTCGTCTACAACACAGTGTCCGACTGTACAACTGAGCGCATCTTGCGGACACTGAGTACAACGCTCTCCACTGCTGCCACACACCGATTTCGTCTGCTGCACGTAAGAGTTACACTCGCCCGCCTCATTGCAACATCCCTGCGGACAACGTTTCGCATCGCAAACATCGCGATGCGTTTTGGCGTTGCCAGGTTGGGCAGCCGCCGCTTCAGCGCTCTCATCACGTGGTTCACCGCTGCGCCCACCATTGCCACAAGCACAATTGGCCAGGACAAAACACGTGATGGCTATAGTAAGGAACTTTGTCATTCGGGACATCCCAACGCTGAAAAGCAGACTACTAGGTAGAGCCGAGGACATCTAGAACAATCCCACACCCGCTAATCGAGTTTGCCATTCTCTTTACGGCCTCATATTGGGTAGCTGGCGCCAAATGAATTCAACTCCAAACCACCGAACAGGGACATAGAGTGTAGTCCGTGACATTTCGTGCTTGCTTGGCAATGCCGCGGCGCCGATAGTTGGCGGCTCATGACTCGTACCGGACTTTTCTTCTCCCTTGGACTATTTCTATCTGCCTGCGGAACTACTGCCCCCGACTCGGGCACACTCTCCCAACCAGACAAGCAAGAGACAGAAAAAGTCACCAATGCATCAGCGCAATTGTCTCAAATGTTCGCCGAACATTTTGAAAAGAACCTGGAGCTAAACCCAGAGCTGGCGCAGGCGATTGGTGACTATCGATTCAACGACGACTTCGGCAACAACCTCAGTGCTGAGTATATAGCTCAGACAAAAGCGCTCAACGATGACTACCTAGCGCGTGCCCAGAAACTGGATTCCGCGATTCTCACCCAGCAAGAGGCCCTTAGGCTCACATTCTTTATCTACCAGCGACAAGCTGAGAAAAATGCTGAGGCCATCCCGTTGCGGCTTTTGCCAATAAACCAGTTCGACTCCAGAGCCAATGGTTTTGCCCTCTCCGGCTCCGGCGAAGGAATTCACCCTTTCAAAACCGAGCAGGACTACCGAGATTTTCTTACCAAAGCCAAAGGCTTCGATGCCTGGGTCGACTCAGCCATCGAGCACATGAAAGAGGGCATGAGCAAAGGCATTGTGTTGCCGAAGGTGTTGATCGAACGAACGCTTCCCCAACTCCAGGCGCAATTCAAGACAGAGCTCAGTAAGAGTACCTTTTACGCTCCTCTTACGAAAATCCCCGAGTCCATCAGCGGCGATGCCAAGACCAAACTCATCGCCGACTACGAGGCCGGCATTCAAAGTGTAATTTTCCCAGCGTACAAGAAGCTTTACGATTTCATGTCCGCTGAGTACCTGGCCAAGGGCGTAAGCCAGCACGGGATTGATGCAATCCCCGGTGGAGCGGATTGGTACCAGTACCTTATTGGCTTTCACACCACGACCTCGATGAAGGCCGAAGAGATCCACGAGATTGGCTTGTCCGAGGTTAAGCGAATTCGGGCCGAGATGGATGAAGTCCGCGTCGGGGTTGGCTTCAAGGGCAATCTAAACAAATTCTTCAAGCATCTTTCCAGCGAGGACAAGTTCTTCTTTGCCAGCAAGCAAGAGCTAATCGACGGCTACTCTGGCCTCAAGGCGAAAATCGATGGACTGCTGCCCAAGTTCTTTGATGTGACTCCGAAAACTCCCTACGAAGTACGAGCAGTCGAATCCTTTCGAGAAAAGTCGGCCGCCGGTGACTCCTATCACGCAGGAACCGCAGACGGCAGCCGTCCGGGCGTATTTTACATCAACACCTACAACCTGCGGGCACAGCCTCGTTGGGGAATGGAGACCCTTTCTCTTCACGAAGCCGCTCCCGGACACCACTTTCAAATCTCCATTCAGCAGGAGATGGCAGATGCTCCCAAGTTTCAGCGTTTCAGTGAAAGCACCGCCTTTGCAGAGGGATGGGCGCTCTACGTCGAAAGCATCGGCAAAGAGATGGGCCTCTTCAGCGACCCCTACCAATATTTCGGACGTCTCAGCGACGAACTATTGCGAGCAATGCGCCTCGTTGTTGACACGGGACTGCACAGCAAAGGCTGGAGCCGCGAGCGAGCTATCAAATACATGCTCGACAATTCCGCGATGACCGAGACCGATTTGACCGCTGAAGTCGAGAGATACATGGCGATTCCAGCGCAGGCTCTTTCGTACAAAATCGGACAGTTTAAGATCACTGAGTTGCGGCGCATGGCAGAGGAGAAGCTCGGACAGCGTTTTGACATCCGGGAATTCCACAACCAGGTTTTGCTCGACGGCAGCCTGCCCATGAGTATCTTGGAAACGAAAATTAACTCGTGGATTGAGAGTGAACTCGCCGCTGCTAAGGGCGCCCAAACTCCCTAGGAATCTGGTGTTAAGGGCACAGGGAAAAACAACTGACCTATTCTGGCCCCGCTCCATCTCGCCTGGCGCTTCGCTATTCGTGTTTTCCAGGCGCTTGCTCTACATCTGTTTATTGTGGCTCGCCAGCGGCTGCGCAGAGCCCCTGGCAATCTCGAGTTTCGACTCCAAAATCGGAGTTAACTGGCTTGTTCGTCCGACTCGTCACCGCGGCGTAGACTACGTCGCTGCCAAGGGAAGCCCTGTCTTGGCTGCTCAATCAGGCATCGTTATCAGAGTCTATCTCAAGCCCAAGGTGGGTTGGATTGTCCGCATCGCTGGCAACCAAGGCACGTGGCATACTCGTTATCTGCACCTTGATTCTGCTTCGGTAGCGCTCGGACAAAGGGTTGAGCGCGGACAGGAAATTGGCAAGGTTGGCATCTTCCACCACAGCGCCGGTGTTGAGCATGTTCATTTGGAACTCTATGGCCTCAATCACAGCACTCCTGCAAAGCCCGGCAGCCTCTTGCTCAATCCAAACGCCAAGATGGCGGGATGTTTTGATACCAATCGGAGTTACAACTCAACACAGCTTACCATTCCCATCCCTTGCCAAGATTCCTGGTTCGATGCCACTCGTCCGGTTGAGTCAAATATCACTGGCACCGAAGTCGCATTCGAGTATACCGGTCTCGATGTTGATTCCATCGGACTTCGAACTCGTGGCATTATGCCCTCTTCAGTGCGCTTAGCTGACTTCTCCCTCTATCTCGGCTGGGATGCCAGCGCTGGGTATACGAGTGACAAGAAGCTTCGCTACGATACCAGAGCTGTGTCCGGTTTGGGCATTGCTCACGGACTATTCGACCTGGCGCTACTTTCTGGATTCGGACACAGTAAGGTAGACGGAGTCCTCGATTCTGCCAGCTATATCCCCGCTACTCTCTTTTTACAGGTCAAGCAGCGAAGGCTTTGGGTACAGGCTTGGGCGCGCTCCGCCTGGGTTCTGGGCTCGAGCCCTCGCAACCAGCCCGGTGCCGATGAGTTTGCCCTAGGCGCGCAAATCCGCTTGCCCCCACTCACCAAGCTCGCCACGACCCTGTCCGTAGAGTATCAAAAGCTGCAAACCCAATCGATCCTGAGCTTCACCATCGGCGTATCACTCGACAGTTTTTTGTCCGCCAAGTAGTGCTTTGCTTGCACGGTTCTCCAATTCTCAGTTTGGGCTCGCTGAAAGGCCTGCAAGCGGCTCATCGATCGTGAGCATCTACTCGCCAGGAGGCTGTACCTTGACAAAACAACTGATGTAGCCAAACGCGCACGCGGATTCAATGCTGGCTGTGCGTGACGAATTCGAATCTTGTTTGACGTTTTTGGGAATGGGGATGGTGGGATTGGGACCTGGCTGCGTTCGAGTTGAGTTTCCAGGGTGAGGGTGAGATAGGGAGCGTATTGGTGCTTGGCGCAAGCGCGAATGGGCTCCTTGGCTGCGCGGGAACACTCTGCGCTGCGTACCTTCCTCAGGCGTGGCTGGGCTTGTCCGACGGAGTTCCGATTGTACTTGGGTGCGTCCGAGTTCCTTCGTCAAGAACTCCGCGAAGAGCAATCCCGCTTCACCAAACGCCTGCGCTTGGCACCACAGTTGTCCGGGTATACAGTCGGCACTCACTTCTGGGTTGAAGCGTATACACGCAACTGGTTCGCTCGTACTCGCTCGCAATCACTTCGGAGGAACCCGACACTTGTACTATGAGTTCGTCCGGGATTGGACTGCTAAACTACTCGCCAAGAGGCTGTACCTTGACGCGCATAAGCCGATCGTGCTGGCCAGAGAAAAGCGTGTATGAGATAGCATAGTCCCCAGGGCCAATGGCGTCGATCCCAAACAAGCCGCGGACCTCCGCAGGGACAAATCCAACCCAGTCTGCTCGGCCAATCCACTTGCCTTCTGGGCTGATTATTTTTAAGTGAAACGTATTGTCAGAAAAGCTGATTCCAGCAAAATTCTCACCGTCCCAGGTATAATTCAATCCCATGGATTCTTCGTAGGCGCGTGTGATGACTTCCCCGTTTGCTGTGAGCGTGACAGCGGCACTGACATGAGGATCTCCACGCGGATCAATACATTCCCCATTGCTCTCGAAGCGACACTCTACGGAGTCGTTGAGAAAGAGACGATCAGGGCTCGCAGTCATCCTAGACTGTCCAGTTATTCCGTAGTACCCATTGAGAAAAATCGGAGTTGGCTCAGGGATTGGGGCATCGGGGGAGAATATCGAAACTGAAGAGAATGGACATGCGCCTTCTCCGTAACCTGTTTCGAGGTAAACAAGCTTATCTCCAATGCTTTTTAAGAATCCTGCACCACTCAGTGGGAGAAGATCTCTTTCG
>JAESTW010000584.1 GCA_016763395.1 Kofleriaceae bacterium | reverse complement strand
GGATGCGGCCCCCGATGACGACGCTTGTCGGGCATCTAGTATCTCGCCTTAGGGAGCTTTCGGTGCTTTCGCAGCTGGCTTGGCGGCCTTGCCCGACTTCGCAGCTGGCTTGGCAGCCTTCACAGCAGCCGGCTTGGCGGCCTCCGCAGCCTTCGCAGCTGGCTTGGCGGCTTCCGCAGCTTTCGCAGCTGGCTTGGCGGCCTTCGCAGCAGGTTTATTCGCTTTGTCTTTGCCAGTGTTGCGGCCCTTGCCCTTGCCAGCTTTACGACCTTTACCTTTGCCAGCTTTACGACCTTTACCGGCTTTGCGCCCCTTGCCTTTGCCAGCTTTACGCCCCTTGCCCTTACGGGCTTTGCGCGTCTTTGGCTCTGGTGTTGCGGTCATTGGCGCGGCCCCTGGAGTCACAGCTGTTGGAGTCGTGGCTGCTGGAGTCGCAGAACTTGCCTTCGAAGACAAGAGCCGGAATTCAATACGCCTATTTTCCTGCCGTCCAGCATCGGTGTTGTTGTCGCCCAATGGCTTATCCGGCCCGTGTCCGACAGTCTCAATACGGTCTGCCGCAATCCCTCGATCAACCAGGAACCACTTTACATAGTCTGCCCGCTTGCGAGAGAGATCGCGATTGCTCTCAATCCTGCCCTTGTTATCAGTATGTCCACTGATTTCAATTCGCACCGTTGGATTGTCGGACAGAACTTCAAAAGCTTGGATCAGTGTGGTCTTCGACTTGCGAAGAATCCGCGCGCTACCGGTCTTAAAGACAATGCCCCGAATAGTCCCTGTAAACTTCTGAACAGCATCAGGCACTTCGTCCGGACAACCATCGTCATCCTGGTACCCGTTTTTCGTCTCAGGTTTATCCGGACACTGGTCGACAACATCCGGACGTCCATCCTTGTCGTTATCCGGATCAGGGCAACCGTCTTGGTCTTCGAAGCCGTCTACATCTTCCGCAGCATCAGGACACTGGTCCTTGCTGCCAAGAAGTCCGTCATTGTCGGAGTCTTCTTCTGGGCAACCATCGGTGTCATCCACACCATTGATATTTTCTGGCGTTTGCGGGCAAGCATCGTTGATATCCGCAATACCATCACGATCCGAGTCTGGCAGTGTTTCCGCAGTATCCTCTACTGCCTCATCTTCATCCTCTATCGCAGTAGTAGAGTTTCCAAAGTTGTACGAAAGACCGGCATGAATCTCTGCCAGACCGGAGAATCCATCTCCACGAGATGCTGTTAGACCAACTCGGACATCACCGCGAAAGTCCAGTTTGTCCGTAATCGGATAGCGAAGCCCACCACCATAATAGGAAGCGAGGTCGGTGTCCGGACTCGTCATAAAGGTGTTGGCACCAAAGACGGTTTCAGCACCGACGCCTATCATTACGAAAGGCACTAGTTTCTTGTCTGGGAAAAAATCCATCAAGAGATGCGCTCGCCAACCGAAGACTGGAGTCGTGATCGATTCACGCCCATTGGCACCTCCCGCTGTTGAGGAGAAGGTGTACTTGCCTTCCAGTTCGATGTGCAGTTGTGGATTCAGTTCGCTATCCGGCGAAATGGAATCGAGAATACGGTAACTGCCGCGCGCGCCAATGAGAAACCCGGACTCTGGGACCTGATCTTCGAAAAACGAATTGCCGAGTTCGTTCTCAGAACTCAAATAGTTTCCACCAATGAAACCACCTGCCCGCAGCTTGGGTCGGGACGTCGTCACTTCCGCCTCTTCCTCTTGTGCACGCGCTTCCGCTGCTCCAAGAAGTGCGAAAATGCCAACAAGGTACAAAAGCGTCTTAGAATCTAGTGTTTTTAATCTATGCACGAGCTTTATCCGGCGAGTTAGGTGGTCAAACTCTACCAAAAATTGCCGTAGGACAAGCGAGAGAGCGGACATTATTGAGTTCCCGCCAGTGAAGCGACTTGCCAAGCCGCTCTAATGCCATCTGAATCTTGCGCCAGTGCGATAGTCGCGCTCCAATACCCACATGCTGACATTCAGTACCAATCCAGACACTGCAGAGCAGCAGATGAACGCCATCATCTTCTACCTCACCGCCTTTGCGTACATCGACGGTGACTTTGATCGCAGTGAGCGAGTATTCATTCAGGACTACATTCGGAAACTCGTGGTCTCGCGGGCTGATCAAGCCATGGCGGATACCAGTGAAGAGATTCGCACAGAAATCAGTGATCGATTCACCACACACTTTCTAGAAGTATTCGAGCAAACCGACAACTACATCATAGAATTATTTACCGAAGTGGTTGCTGATGGTGAAGACGTCGATAGCTTTGTCTACGCCAAACTCAAACTGCGCAGCTACGAGATTTTCCGTAGCTTCGATGAAGAAAACCAACTCGCTCTTCTCGATACGATCGATGAACTCATTAACGCCGATGGCAAAGTTCATCCTGCGGAAGCAAAATTCCGAAAAGAAATCAGTGATTTACTACAAGCCGAGATTCCACTAGACGACGACGAAATTCAATTCGTTGCGCCCGACATTCAAATTTCAGAACCGATCGAGATGACCAATGAGTCGGACAACCATCCGATGTTTGAACCCCTGGAACGGCACTACAGCTCTCACCCGGAGACGATTGCGAGGCAAGCAGAAGCAGATCGAAATCTCATTGTCCGGACCATGGATACGCTCAACGAGGCTCGCGCCAAAGGGGCAGGGAAACTCGCAGGAAAGCAGACCGTTGTGGATTTGGACGGCGAACTTCCCTTTCTCGATGGCAACATCATGGTCCACCCACTACAGGGGAACACCAAATACGAGCTCATCGTTTTGGGCGATTTGCATGGTTGCTACAGCTGCTTGAAAGCGGCCCTCTTGCAGTCCAACTTCTTTGCCAAGGTAGAGGCGTACCGTCTCGATCCACGCTCCAACCCAAACCCCAAACTCATCTTACTCGGCGACTACATCGACCGTGGCCACTTTAGCTACAACGGGGTCCTGCGCACCGTAATGCAGCTCTATTGCATGGCACCTGAGCATGTAGTACCGCTACGAGGAAACCACGAGTACTACCTAGAGTACAAAGGCCGCATCTACGGCGGCGTCAAGCCCGCAGAGGCAATCAACACCCTCTACGGGCACATGCCGGACGAGATGTTCGAACTCTACATGGAGCTCTTCGAAACGTTGCCCAATGTACTGCTCTTTGACCGAATGATGTTCGTACACGCAGGCATCCCGCGAGACGCAGACCTGAAAGAGAAGTGGGTTGACCTCAGCACACTCAACGACCCGGACTTGCGCTTCCAAATGCTTTGGAGCGATCCAAGTGCCGCCAAGTACATTCCCGACGAGTTGCAAGCACAAAACGCTCGCTTCCCATTCGGACAGAGTCAGTTTGAATCCTTCATGAACAGAATCGGCTGCACCACGATGGTTCGCGGACACGAAAAAGTAGTAGAAGGCTTTAAGTCTGTCTACGAAGAAGGCGGCGCACGCCTGCTGAGCCTCTTCTCTGCCGGTGGCGAGCACAACAAAGATCTGCCCGAGAACTCAAGCTATCGTGACGTAACCCCAATGGCCATGACCATTCATCTCAACGGCGACGAAACCAAAGTCACGCCTTGGCTCATCGACTATCAGCAATTCAACGACCCAAAGAAGAACCTCTTCTTCGCCAGCGCACCGGAGATTAAGCACAAGGCTGACTAGCGGACGCGGGGGGGCAGAAGGTCGAACTCTACTGAGCTTCGGCCCAGCCTTTTGACAATAGCTCTGCTTGCTGAAGAACGATCTTTGTCGCTGCATCCTGCTGATCTGGCGGATACCCGTGTTTGCGAAGGATTCGTCGGACAATAACGCGGAGCTTTGCCCGGACTGACTCTTTGACGGTCCAGTCAATACTCACATTGCGTTTCACGGTGACCACAAGCTCTTGCGCGATTGCCTTGAGAGACTCGTCGCCCATTACCTCCACAGCGCTGCCATTGAGTTCTAAGGCGTCATAGAAGGCGACTTCATCGAAGGTAAGCCCTAGCTTCTCGCCACGTTCAGATGCCTCGCGCATCTCTTTGGCGAGAGCAATGAGCTCTTCGATCACTTGTGCGGCTTCAATCGCGCGATTTTGGTAGCGCAATATCGACTTCTCCAACATCTCAGAGAAGGAGCGCCCTTGCACCACATTTTGCTGGGAGCGCTGCCTCACCTCATCGGTGAGAAGTTTTCGCAACAGCTCAACAGCCAGGTTTCGATGCTCTAGCCCGCGCACCTCGGCGAGAAACTCATCGGAGAGAACGGAAATGTCCGGTTTGTCGAGTCCAGCAGCCGCAAAGATATCGATGACCTCGTTGGAGGATACCGCCTTGGACACAAGCTGCCGTATCGCGAAGTCCAAATCCCCCGAGGAGCGCTTGTCCGATACCGACATCTTCGAGATGGCCGCCTGCACAGCTTGGAAGAATGCTACATCATCCCGAATTCGCAACGTCGCTTCATGCGGCACCGACAACGCAAATGCCTTTGACAAGTCCCGGACGGCCTTCAAGTAGCGCTGCTTCCCCTCTTCTTGCGCTAAGATATGCTCCTGGGCGGCCGGCAACAAGGACAACCTTTCATGCGCCTCACCACTAAACCATGCCGACCAATCGAAACCGTGAAATAGCCCGGTACAAACCTCAT
>JAESTW010000583.1 GCA_016763395.1 Kofleriaceae bacterium | reverse complement strand
TTGAAGGCGCCAACGTATGCAATGCCGTCATCGACAACGACACCAGAGCGGTAGTGCTCGTCGAGTTCGGTATAATCGAAAGTGACATCTACACCGGTAATGGAGGGTGTGAGAGTGAGCGCCGAGTTGGCGCAGAGCGTGGCTTTCCATTTGACATCGCGCCCAACTGGCTGAGGAAAGGAGGCGCAGAATTCGGTGGGATCATCGCTACAAGGAGATGCTACCACCCAGTTCTCGGGTATCTCGTTGCTCATTTCAAACACGACAGTAGTACCGGATGGCAAGGTCATGTCCGGGGCGATTCGAGCTGCAGTGACGACCATGTCCTCCGCTGCGAGAGCTCCCAAACTCAACACACCAGATTGAACTTCGCCACAGGCGTTGTACTGTCCGATCGCGCGATTGGCGAAAATTTGGTATGTGTTTGAGCCGTTACCGTTGGCGACAACGAAATCAGGAGTTCCATCAGGGTCGTTGTCGTACTGGATGACAGCGGCCATATCGAAGTCGGTGTCGGGGTTGCCATAGGTTGTTAGAGTCTGCTGAATTCCGCCGGAGAAAGGGTTGGCAGTTCCGTTGTTGGTGTAATAGTGGGTGTAGCCACCAAGGCTGGAGCCATAGCCGTAGTTGTCCGACGCAAGCATCATATCGGCTTGTCCGTCTAGGGAGAAGTCTGCCCCTAAAACCATCGCAGCAGCTCCAGGGTAGTCGTTGGTCACATCAATATATGTGGCCTGTAGACCACCGGAGGCAAGTCCGGGATATATGTGTATTTTTCGTCTGTGGGTGGAGGTGATGAGCAAGTCGTCAACCCCATCTCCAGTGAAGTCGTTGAAGGCTAAGGTGTTGATTCCATTTCGGCCAAAGTCTGCATTGGTCACCAGTGGAGTTGCCTGAACGAAATTGGGCGGAGTGGCACCGTCGTTTAGGAACAATTGAACCTGACCTCTGGTCTCAACTTTGGATACCGATGCGCCACCGACGAGTAGATCAAGTCTCCCATCACCGTTGTAGTCAACAGGCAGCAACGTTGTCGATTTGACAATGTACTTGAACTCGGATGCTGTTCCGGCCTCATAGCCGTTCTGAAAGGTACCATCTCCATTGCCCAAATACAGGGTTGCCCGATGAGGAACGCCACTGCTGGAGTCACTGTTTCTCTGCCGGACAAAGAGGAAGTCAGCATTGCCATCACCATTGAAGTCAGCGCAGCCAAGAGCTTCGTTGCCTGAGCTTCCGCACTTGGATAGGTTTGGATGTCCGTTTCGCCCACTACAGTTTTGTGCAATGTAGTAGCTGGCAACAAACTTGGGTGTGGTTACATAATTCGGATCGGCCCAGTTAGGAGAAATTTGATTGTCTATCGTCTTGTTGAGACTGAGTACAAGATCACCACCATCATAGGAGGTACTCATGATCTCGACCCAGCCGTCGTTATCGAAATCTGCAGTGCAAAGGCCGTGAGCGTCACTTGCCAGGCTGAAATTCGTGCTCTTAAAGAGCCCACCTGCTTTTTGAATCTCCAATCTACCGGCGCCGGACGAGTCGTAGATGACGCCTGAATTGCTATCGGTAGCGAAGGTCTCGAGCGTTGTACCGGTTTGGGTTGTTGGGGATGAGGTCGCTGGGCAGCTGTCATCAGCCGACTGGGCTACAACAGGTTTGGTTTCCTGACTGCCAGTTACCAACAGCACTGCTGCGCTTGAGACGCCTCCTACAAACAATAGCCAACCGAGTCGATGCTTCATACAAATTCCCTACTTTAGTGCCAGGATAAACTTCCGTTCTTAAGATAGATTTCTTATGACCAAAGCTAATGATTCGTTGGACTGGCACCCAACTGTGCAATGGTATACGTATTCAATGTAGGCCTCCAAGGTAAAAACTCGATTTACGCAATGATAACAGGAGACTATGTGTGACCTACGGGTTGTTGTTCCGACATTGGTGCTGGATTCCTACCTGGGTCTGCCGTGAGCGACGTGCTTTTGCAGGGCACGTAAGCTCTTGCTGGAACGCCACTACTAGTCGTTATTCTATCGACACAAAAAAGCCCCACTTCTTTGCGAGCGGGGCTTTTTCTTTTGGGGAGTCTCGAGAAGACTTCTTACTTGAGCATGTTCCAGCTTCGAATGCGCAGGCCACCGTTACCAGCAGAGCTTGCACTTGAGCTGGAAGCTGCGGCAGCAGCGGCAGACCCGTCACCCGCATTCGCCGCTCCAGCCGTTCCAATTCGGACAATCTCACCCCCTACAGTAGATAAGTAGAGCGCGCCACTTGTGCCGTAGAGCGACGAGACACTAGAGCTACTAACGGAAACATTGAAACTTTCCACGAAGGCAGAGGTTGAGAAGCCAGTGACTTCAGCACTGCCCAATTCACAGGTTCCCGTTCCTACGACAGGATCGGTAGCACGGGTTGTAATCACGTCCGAGTTGGTGACGACAACACCGCCGTAGAATTTCTGGCACTGACCTGCGGTACAGGTTCCCTGGATTCGGCCCTTCTCTGGAGTTCCATCGGCGCAGCCTCGAATTTCGCCATTGTCGGCATAGATTGCGTAGAAGTCGTTATTCAGTGATGGGTCAAAGCTTTCTACACCACCGGTTCCAAAGAAGAGTGCCAGACGGCCGGACGCGTCCGAGCGTGCGCCAATTGTTCCGTAGATAGGTCGTTTTGCTCCGAGCGCACAGGTGGTAGCGCCTGTCGAGAAAATCGCGACAGGGTCTGTGGCGAGAGGGCCAGTAGCCACCGTGCCTATGGCGGAGATGTAGGATGCTGTGCCCGTGTTTTGACCTGGGTCGATTTTGTAAACATTGCCGCATTCGTCGGCAAATACCGCTCGGTCAATGAGTCCGTCGATCCCGGTCCCAATTTCATCGTCGGTTTCAAAGGCAACGATGTCACTGGTAACTGGGCACATGGTTTGGAACTTCCAAAGGATGGTACCGTCGTCGATATCTACGCCAATTACCTCCCGGCCCTTGAGAGGCGCGCTAGGAGCGGGCCCAGTTGCCAGAATCGCGATAAATTTGCTGGTGCCGCCAATGTCGACTCGAGCGATGACGGGCTTTGACAATGCTTGTCCGGCGTCGGAGTCGCCCGGAATAATCTGCCACAGAGGTGTTGGCCCAAAAGACGGTCCCGAGCCCACGGTCGAATCGGTGATATCGAGCGCGTAGAAACCACGACTTCCATTACCGCCACCAGCAATTAGAACAGTGTGAACATCGCCATCGTTTAGAATGACATCACCCACGGTTGGAGAACCATCTGGGTAGGCTGTGGCTGAGAGTTTATACGGAGTGGACGCCAGC
>JAESTW010000582.1 GCA_016763395.1 Kofleriaceae bacterium | reverse complement strand
TCGGATTTAAAACGGGTATATATCTCGGCCTCTTTGGTCTCGAAGGAAAGTGGGCTGATGTCCGAGTTGACGGGCTGGTACAATATCTTAAGCAAAACACCCACTACGGCGACGCTATCATTTCGCAAGTTGCCCTCACCTTTCCCGTTGAGTACTAAGCCGACAAACCGACAATGTTCAGAACAACACTCCTAGCACTTTCGACTCTCTCCCTATTTTCCACGGCTTGCGGTGACGATCCGACCTGCGGTCCGGAAGACGGTCTACTCAACACTGCTGAAGCGACTGTCGGCGCGCAGACCGTCAGCTACGCAGATTGGCGCGCCTCCCCAAACAACGATTGCGGCGAACTGAACGGCCCAGTGAGCGTGACCTTAGAGGCCACACAAATGGGAACCAACCGCGGCTTCACGCTGTGCTTTCCAAGGCCGGACAAACTCTCCGGCAGCGTCGACATCACCAACAGCGAACTTGTTCAAGTAATCGATGCATTCGCGGATTTACCTGCCAATTGCCTGGTCTCACTCGACCGGACAAAGCCGGGCACAGGTACCATAGCGTTCACCGGCGTTTGCTCCGATGGCACGGATCCGGCAGGATTCGCCATGGACATGCAGTTTGACATCGCCGTGACAATTACTTGCGATGCTGGCGTCAGCGATGAGCGTATGGCATTTTCATCCCAAGTCGTCGTCACAGCCACAGCGCTTTAGGAGGCTGGTGTTAAAACAAGTTGGCTCGTCAGAGAAATCTGTGGGTATCGAGAAGGTCCCCAGCACGATTTCGGTGCATTGAGCGTCCGAAAACCATAGCTCTTTCAGAGCGTCAGTTTCCAGAGGAATACACGCAGCGCAGAGTGTTCCCGCGCAGCCAAGGCGCCCACTCGTGCTTGCGCCAAGGTCCAATACGCCTTTCTGTTTCACACTCCCCCCTGGAAACCCAACTCGAACGCAGCCAGGTTCCCATGCTCAAACCTCAGACCCAATCCGCCGAAGTACTTGTTGACCGCCACAACCCGCGATGGTGGGATAAACTCTGTTACACACGTTTTTCGGACTGGCTAGCGGCGGCGAGCCGCTCACATAGCGCTCCGTACCTAAAGGGGCTGCGAGAGCCTATGGCTGCTCTTGCTGCTGGCTGCGCACCTTCACAATATCGTTCATCATGCTCATGATAAGCCTGGGGTCGGTGAAGATGTTTAGCTCCGGCGCCAAGAGCTTGGCGTAGCGGTCGAAGTAGAGCAGTTGCTTGGTGATGAGCACAAATTCCTTGGGCATCGTCATGCGGTGCTTTCTCGCAACTTCGTTGATCTTGGGAATAATATTCGCGTAGTTCACTTCAGAGAACGCTTGGCTCAAGAGTGGTTTGTATACCTCGCCCAAGTCCTCTCCGAGTTCTTCTAAGTCTACTTCGCCCAGAAGACCACCCATTTCTCCGATGATTTTTGCCACCAACTGAAAATTCCCGGTAGCGAATGCCACAATATAATCGGTCACCTGGTAGCGCTGCGCGTCGTCAAAGCGCCCAACGATGCCAAAGTCGAGAAAGCCAATGTCCTCATTGTCGAGCAACATTAGGTTGCCCGCATGCATATCGCCATGAAAAAAACCGTGAAAGACAAGCGATTGAAACCAGGCTTGAATCCCCTCTACGAGTGATTCTTCGGCATTTACGCCCCGCTCTTCGATCGCCTTTACATCATCGACCCGAGTACCAAAGAAGCGTTCCATCACCAGGACTCGCCGGGTCACAAACTCTTGATGCGGTACCGGAGCTCGGACGCGCGTGTGATTGTGCTCGGACATGATTCGGTTAAACTCATCCAGATTCGCCGCCTCTTTGCGAAAATCGGTTTCCTCCACCAGCGTCACTGTCAGATCTTCAATGATACCGACCGGGTTCATTAGTTCCGCGTCTTTGGAAAAGCGCAGCGCTACCTTTGCCATGGTCTTCATGATTGCCATGTCAGTTTTGATAACCTTACCAATCCCCGGCCGCTGCACCTTGAGAACAATCTTAGTTCCGTCACTGAGCTCGGCGCTGTGAACCTGTGCAACCGAAGCGGAGGCCAAAGGAACTGGCTCGATATTGATGATTTTTCTGGCGTTTTCGCCCAGCTCTTCCGCAATAATCTCGCGGACCTCATCAAATGAGAAAGGCCTGACTTTGTCGAGTACCTTTTGAAACTCTTGGACATACCTGTCCGGGAAAAGCCCCGATGAGGACGCGATTATTTGTCCGAATTTCACAAAGGTCACTCCCATGTCTTCACAAAAGAGTCGCAAAGCCCGCGGACGAGTCAATCGAGTGTAGCGCCGTTTTTGCAAGCGAAACACGAGCGGCCGGATTCTGAGAATGTCTCCCAGTGCGAAAAACAGGTACTTGAGAACCAAGAGGTGAAACACCCAAACTCGGCGCACAGTCGGAATCGCCAAGCTCAATAGAGTGAGAAAAAGGGAGATCACCAGCACTGAATAGAGAACACTCATAGGCAGTCATAGGCTAACACCTTCTGAGAATCCGTCTGTGCTTTTCCTACTCCAGTGTAATAGGAAGTTCACAGTCGTTTTGTGCTGACGCCAAGCGAAAGCATAGAAAACGGCTTTTCTAACGCCTGGCTTTCTCTTTGCATGGCAAAGCAACATGCACCTGCAAAATTTGTCGAAACTGTGTTGCTCCCTCGCATTGGCCTCGCTCCTGGTAGCTGGCTGTAGTGATGATGAGCCCGGCACGATCACCGAAGAATGGAGCAGCTACTGCACTGCCACCTTCGCCGATGACTATCAGGTGATTGATGGCTTTGACGATTCGCTATTTGCCATCCGCGCTGGAGAAGAATACCTACTTCTAGAATACGAAGAGTCCGATGGTGAACTGGAGGCGAGCCTTGCCTACTTAACCAAGCGCGGTCCCTATGCCTTTGACATCAAGACCGACCCAGCCAATCCCACCCTGCCCTTTACCACCGAGTGTGAAATTGGAAACGTCGCCAACTACATAGGAGCATTTGACGACGTCACCTTCTACGCTAGCGAGGAATTATCACAAGAGCTTTGCACTATCTCCGCCGGAACCGTCTTGCCGCGAAACAACGAACCAGCCGGATTCTCGATAGCCGGTGGAATCTCCTTTGGCGGTCCTCAGATCTACAGGGTTTACTTAAACGCTTTTGCCGCTCAATGCGGCGCGTCCGAAGGGTTTGTAAAGGTACCCGAGATATCAGTGTTGGGGACACAAACCAATTTGGTTCCTGTCCGGTGGTTTGTCGGCCCTACCCAATAGGGCCATTCGACTTTACTCCCCAGCAGGTCTGAAGGTGAATGGATACTGCACGTTGACCAAGCCTGCGCTTTCAACTTGAGGGAATTGGATGCTCGAAATTACCTGAGACACGCAGCTTTCCATCTGTTTGTTGCCTATTCCTTTGCTCTTTGCTCCCAGTACTGCGCCGTTGGCGTTGATGGTAAAACTCGTTACCAGAGTGCCGCTGAGACTCGGTGATGATACTAAGCGTTCTTCGTAGCAGAAGCGGATTCGAGTGAGCTTGCGTCGGATGTGCCGGCGAATGATTGCCTTGTCGATCCCTGGACTGGACTTGGGCGGACCTAAGGTGAGTATTGGCCCTTTGACCTCGTGCTTGCGCAACTTTACATTTCCTGTGGTTCCGCGACATTCACCTGGTGTGTTGCACTTCCCATTAGTATTGTAAGAAAGGGTTGGAATGCGACCCGAGACCTTCGTGGTTGTGCCCCAAGTATCGCTTATACTGTGAACGTCCGAGCCCCAAGAACCTGTCAACGTTCCCACTTGATGTCCGGCCGGCCCTCCATCGAGTCCACCGTAGAGATCTGCGAAGGCATCACCGGACGCAAAATCAAGATTGGAGTTAAGGTTGGCAAAAATCTGACTCGAGCCGCTTACTCCAAGAATCCCCGAGTGGCTTGCTACCGCTCGCATTTGCTCTCTTGACATACTTGGCGTGTCCGAACGTCGCTTGATTGCCATGCTTGCCCGAGTATTGGTCGCAGTCTCAATCCCCGTGGTTCCCTTTGCACCCGCAGTCGATGCAGCCTCCGCTTCTTCATTGGATTCTCCGCCAGTATCGCCTTCGTCCATCTCCTCGGCCAAAGGGGGTTCAGTGGGAATCACCTTCAGGCTCAAGATTCGACGATTGGAGGCGAATGCGTCAGAATCAAAGGTATGCGACTCCGGTGGAATGGCGTCTACTAGCAGTCCAAAGACTAGTGCCAGCACGGCGCTCGCTCCCACGTAGGCGCTGAAGTTACTGTCCCATTTCCATACAGCCGAGACAGCTTTTTGCTTGCTGCGATTGGTCCAACTCATGTGGTACCGACGCTCACCGTCGACAACACTCAGTGTAGAGCCCTCTTCTAAACACAGCTCCACCCAACCTTGCGTATCCTGCTGCGCTCGCCCTGCCTTGCACAGGTCCACGACGCTAATCACGCCAGACTCGTTGAGCAGACTCGCGCTCATCGAAGGGTGAACTCGAACCTTCGCGATACCGGACGAAATGCCGACCATCTCAAAGGCTGGGTCGCCTGAAGAATTCGCTTCAGTCACAAAGCTACTTTTTTCTTTCCGACGACTGACAAAAAACGCGAACGAGAGGCCAAGCCCAAGGCGAGAGAACCGGCGCCCACCCAACCGAGACCATTAGAAACTCTCTCAGGGCGAAACTCGTGGAGCACTTTGCCCGCCGCTAGGTGTTCCCGCATCGCTTCTTTATTGGAAGATGTAGTAGACAGCGCAGAGAAAAAGGTCGCGCCTGCAATAACGAAGAAAGCCAGTAAACCTACGAGGCAGGCTTTGCGGTAATTGGTGCCTTGAGCTTCTTCGACATGAGTCACCGTTACAACGGTATCGGCTAGGCAATCGACCACTTCGACGACACGCTTTGTGCCAGTTGGCAGGATTTCAGAATTTGGGTATACAGGGTCCATAGAGTCCTCCTTGGGACAGTTTTAGGGCAGGTGTTGCATTGGCAAGACAGCTTCTTGCCAGGACACAACAACTCCGATGCCACTTCGAGTTGCGGAACGGCCGCACAAGTAGCGCTAGATTAAGAAAACAGTGCGAATTCGCTATCGAATGAATTCACTGTCGAATGATTACTCTTGGGTTACCCCTGTTGAGGCTTGCCCTCGTAAATCACTCTGCCTTCCCTACTATTGACACCACACTCACCAAAGAGTTCCACAATTCCTGATCTTTTTTGCAAAACCCTTCTCTACTCGAAGCTCAGCTGGTCACAAGAGATGTAGAGTCTGTCCGTGCTCACCAAGATTTCAGCCGACAAGTTCACGTTGCAAGGCGTTTCTCTGGGCGGCGTATACACCTCGATCTTCGCCCCCGAACTAGGAACCCTCTTTGACTTGGGAATAGCGACCCGCTCGGCGGCAGCGGCCGACCACATCTTCATTAGCCATGGCCACGCTGACCACATTGGTGCCATTGTGAGTCACCTTGGAATCCGAGCTCTGGTGGGTAAGCGCAAGCCACCAACGGTGTACTTGCCCGTGGAGATCGACAAGCCTCTACGAGAAATGCTTAAGATCACAAAAGAGCTGCACGGCTATGACATGGATATAGTAACCGTGCCGATGGAGCACGGACAGAGAGCCAAGATTCGCGGTGACCTAGAAGTGCTTGCGTTCAAGACGCACCATCGGGTTCCATCGTTGGGGTTCAGCCTGATTCGCACTATTACCAAACTGCGCACGGAGTTTGTCGGTCTTCCCGGACACGAAATCGCACAACGTAAGCGTGCGGGTGAGGACCTCTTCCGAACTGAGGAACGAACTGAACTCAGTTACAGCACCGACACCTTGGTTCAGGTATTGGACAACAACCCACAGCTCTACAAAAGCCGAGTCCTGATTCTTGAGTGTACCTTTTTGGACAAAAAGAAGAGCTTGGCTGCGGCGCGAGCGGGCTGTCACATCCATCTCGACGAGCTCATCGAGCGGGCCGAACTCTTCGAGAACAAAGCCCTCGTGCTCATGCATTTCAGCCAGCTCTATAAACCGCAAGAAGTTCGAGAAGTTCTCAAGTCGCGCTGCCCCGCCCATCTATTCGAGAGAATTGTGCCCTTCCTGCCCAAGTCAAAACACTGGCCCGGTTGAGAATTTCACTCGTGCCCCATTGACTCGCCTGCTTGACAGGCCCCACTGAGGCTAGCTCTTTCGAAACACCAAACATAGATTGTTGGCCGGCATCTCAACTCGTTGTTGCAACTGAAACCCCGCCTTGTCCGCTGCCGCGCGAACGTCCTCCAGGCGTCGAATGTTCCAGCGGGAATCCCGAGCTTGCAGCCACTGGTCAAAAGAGAGGTTGCCCTCCGCAGTTTCAACATCGTCTTCCAAGAATGGGCCGTACAAGACAACAGGCGCGTCCGAGCTGAGCACACTGGCAGCCAGAGCGAAGAGACCGAGTGTTGTCGCCCACGGCGAGATATGAATCATGTTGGCGCAGAAGATCGCATCCGCTTTCTGAATCGGCCAGGAATTCGCACACACATCAAGTACAATGGGCGACAAAAAGTTCTCCGTAGTGCATTCTTTTCGCCAGGCCTCGACGCTCTCTAGCGAACTCTCTTCGAGATCACTAGGTTGCCAGCGCAACGTCGGCATCGCCTCACAAAAATGAGCGGCATGTTGTCCCGTACCACTGGCTACCTCCAGAACAAGCCCCTGCATCGGCAATACCGTACGCAATACCTCTTGAATGGCAGCGGCATTTCGAGCTGCGGGCGCTGAAGACATCTTCATGCTTTGTCTCTCTGAAAACAGAATTTTCTCATGTGAGCTGGTACCATAAGGGTCGCTCTACATGTCGTTTCCAGCTACACCGAAAGACAAGATCGATTCGCCCAACGCGGCTCATGGCAGACTTGCCAACATTGTCGAACTTGCCAACATTGTCGAACTTGCCGCCCCAGTCATTCTGCAAATGGACACCGATGCTCGGGTTCGCTTTGCCTCGGGGTACTACCTGGGCACACTTGGCTTGTCTCCTGAGACCATCGTCGGAAACTCTTTCGCCGACTTCATAAGCGATGACACGGACACCTTGGCCATTCTTCAACAGGTCTTGGCCGGTGAATTTGCCACCGCGGAATTGCCCTTGGGTGACTACACCTTCGAACTTAGGCTCACGCCTTTGGTTTCCCCGGACGGACAAATCGTCGGTGCCACGGCGGTCTTTACCGACATTACCCACTTGGCCAATACCGCAGCTGAGTTGCAACGGTCCGAGGCCAGTTTTCGCGTTCTAACAGAGTCATCCCCGGACGCCGTCTTTGTCCATCGCTTCGGACGAATTGTCTACGCCAACGACGCAACCCGGCGCTTACTCAGACGCAGCTCCACTGAAGAACTACTCGGCACTCCAGTGCTCGAACTCTTCAACAAAGAGGATCGCACACAAATAGCCGAGCGCATCACCAACGCCTCCCCCACCAATGAGTCCCAATTGAATCGCTTCAAGCTCACTCGCAAAGATGGGGACATCGGAACCTTCGAGGTAACAACGATGGCGGTCCAATACGACGGGGACAGTGCGGTCGTCCATATCGCACGTGATGTCACCCAAACCCTGCGCATGCAAAATAGCTTGGCCAAAACCGAGCGGCTGGCCTCGTTGGGCACTCTGGCAGGTGGTGTCGGACACGAGATCAACAATCCCTTGGCGTACATGACCGCGAACCTGAGTTTTATCGCAGAAGAACTCGCGGACAAACTTCCTCCTGAGGATTCAGAAGAGAACCTCGACATTCACAATGCCCTTCTAGATGTCCGTGATGGCACGGACAGAGTTCGCGACATTGTGCGACAACTCAACGAATTCAATCGTGTTGACGCGAGTTCCGAGACTCTTATCGATCCTCGGGTTGCTGTTGAAGCGGCCATACGAATGTCGTGGAACCACATTCGACGTCGGGCTCGGGTAGAAATGCAGTTCTCCTCTGTAGGCTCGGTACGTGGAAATCACGCCCGACTAGGACAAGTACTACTGGCTCTACTGCTCAATGCTTCACAAGCATTCGGTGAATTCAGCTTGCAACAATGTCTCTTGTCTCTTCGATGCTTTGATCGAGGCGATGAGGTCATCATCGAAGTGTCCGACAACGGTCCGGGCATTCCCAGCACCATACTTGGCAACATTTTTGATCCCTTCTACTCTAGTAACCCCGAAGGACAAGGCACAGGACTGGGACTGGCTGTGGCTCACAGCATCGTTGCCGAGATGGGCGGAAACATCGAAGTCGAGAGCGAAGTTGGTACTGGAACCTGTTTCCGGATCAGCATTCCCAGGGCCGAACGCCGAAATACCCAACCCCCACATAGTAAAACGATTCTGGTCATCACCGACGAGGTTCGCTTCCTGGAATCCGTGCAAATCTCACTGCGCGGACAGACCATCCGCATCGCCGGACGCATGAGTGCAGTCACTTCTGATCTCAAATCGAGCAACTATGACGCTATCATTTGCGACTTAAGTAGCGCGGACGTCGACATTGAAAATTTTGCTTTGGAGGCTCGCAAATGCACCGAGGTACTGATCTTTGTCGCACAAAGCGGGACCACGATAACAATGACCGAGGCTAGTATGGCTTCAGTGTTACTCCGAAAACCTGTAGGTGCGGACACACTTGAAATGCAGCTACAAGAGTTGTGGGTGTAAACGCACTTGTAGTCTCGCAGCGGACAGGCCAGTCTATCCTCTTGATTCTCAATAGTAAGGCGATCGTAGGCGGATCAGCCCACTGTAGGATACTGGATTAATTCAGCTTTTCCGATACTGACAGCAGCCGAACTGCGTTATACTTTTTTTAGAGCATGCCGAACAAGCCCAATAGCCTCGACGGGCCTTGTCACTTGGAAAAACTCAGTGGCCTGGTTCTCTCGGGCAAGTACCAGTTGACCAAGATACTGGGCAGCGGTGGTATGGGCTTTGTTTACGAAGCCGAACAAATCGGTTTGGGACGCTCGGTCGCAGTCAAGCTCTTGCGTCCGGAACTTGTGGAGTCACGTCTCGATTGGTTTCGCGCAGAGGCAATGGCAGCAAGTCGAATCAACCATCCTCACGCGGTTGCGATATACGACTTCGGCATTACTGATGAGGGCGTTCCCTACCTTGTGATGGAGCACATTCGCGGCAGGACGCTATCAGAACTTATCGCAGTCGAGCCACTTAGCCCAGAACGAGTTGTTCGCTTGGCCGCTCAATGCTTGAGCGCACTCGATGAGGCACACGCGTGTGGAGTCGTGCATTGTGACCTAACCGCCAACAACGTAATCGTCGAGCGCTTGCGAGATGGCCATGACTTCGGAAAAGTAATTGACTTTGGCCTAGCCCGGTTGTGTGACAGTATGGAAGAACAGGCCCGTTTGGTCGGTACAGCAGAGTATGTCGCACCTGAGCAAATCCGAGGTGGCATGGTCACCCCTCAAACGGACATCTATGCAATGGGAATCCTACTCTACGAAATGGTAGTAGGAAGAACTCCATTCTCTGGACAAAGCATTGAGAGCACTCTGGACTCTCACCTCAACTCGGAGCCCGATGCTCCTCATCACCTAATTCCCAATTGTCCGGCACAGCTGGGTGAAATCATTGTTCAGGCCATGAGCAAATCGCCAGGCCAGCGCCCACTGAGCGCGGCTGCGATGCGAGAAGAGATACTCCGTGTGTTGCCACAGACCGTCTCTGCTACCACCACGGGAGCCGCACGAAGCAAACGGCCAACTCCGACCGTCCAGCCCAACCTAAACGATTCGATCTCTACCCGGCATGATACGCGCCTCACCTGCGTACTGGGCAAGAAGAGTTCAGCGCTGGTTGGCCGAAAGTCGGAAGTCTCACAAATTGTCGATTTTTGCCAAGGCCGGCGCACAGCTAGCACGATGATAATTACCGGACCTCACGGTGTTGGAAAAGCCAGGATTGTCCGAGAAGCAGCCAAGCAAACCGGTGCTTCCTGCAAAGTGTTTTCAGGTGCTGCCGATCCTAGTGGCTTGAAACTCGCATGGTATCCGCTACTAAGCGTCTTGGAGCAAGTCCTCCAATTTCACAAGCAGCCAACCTTTCTAGAACTGAGTAAGGCCGCAGCCCGCTGTGGACTTCCCGAGCGAGATGTTCCCGGCTTGGCCGAGGCCTTTGGCCTAGAGGGCCCCGCGATGGACCTCGAACTGGCGGTTCGGCGTCGAGAAGCGAGGGCTGCCGCCAAGCGCACCTTGCTGAGCCTCGGACGCCGATACGCCAATTCTGTCATCGTATTCGCTGATGTCAATCGCTACGATCATCCTAGCCTCGAAATCATCGCCGATCTTCAGGCCAGCCTCCCGGACAACTTGAGGTTAATATTTACCTCAGAAACCCCACTCACGGGCGGAACTTTCAGCTCTTTCGATCACTCCCTGGTAGAACGAATTGATTTGCCGGGGCTTCCGCCACAGCACGCCCGGGAGTTAACTCAGCGCTTGGTCGGCCCAACCCATACGATCCCTGATGCTATGGCGATCCAGTCCATCACCGGAGGCTCCCCCGCAGCAGTGGAACAACTTGCTGGCTGGATTCGGCTCGGACATGGGACCTCCAACGTGCCATCTCTTCTTGTCGACCTTGTCGCAATCCGAATCAACCGACTGCCAGCTGCCGCTAGACGTGTTCTACAGATTGTCGCGATACACGGTTCTGTAGCTCCCCGAGCACTTGTCGAATCCACGTTGACAGACGAGGAGAGCAGGGCTGTTTTGTCTTCCGCGTGGACCGGACTACTGGTTGTCGGCCTGGACAACCTAACCATTCCCACCGATCTTGTTGCCCAGGTAATTTCCGCTTGTACCCCGGCCGATGTCCGGCGACGTTTACACAGACTCGCTCTCAAAGCCTACCACGGCCATGGTCCTGCGGGGATTCGTGCTAACCATGCAGAGGAGTCTGGGGAGATGTCTCTCGCCTACGACCTGTATATCGAAGCGGGCACCGACTCTGTCCGACGCTTTGATGACCCGGGAGCAGCGGTATGGTACGGCAGAGCACTTTCCTGCGCTCGCAGGCTTCATGCCGAAGATTTGTCCGGTTCTCTCTCTCGGCTGGTGGGAGCCAGCGTTCTGCTCGCCGAAGTACTCAGGCAATCGAATGAACTCGGTCTAGCAACCGGCGTGTGCAGCGAAGCCCAAGCCTTAAATCCCGACGATAAGCACCTTGCAATGCTCAAGCGTACTCAGGGCGTCATTGCTCTCGCTCTCGGACAGGAAGAGCAATCGGCAAAACACCTCAAATCTGCAATCGGCAGCGCTCTTCGCTGCGGAGAACGCGAGTTCCTTTGCCAATGCTACCTCGACCTCATCACGACGCTCGACAAACAGGGCAAGACTGACGAGGCAACCCAAGAACTCTTAGAGGGAATCAACGTCATTACCCTCGGCGAAGGTCTGCTCACAACCAGTGGTCCCAATCGCCTATGGCGGCTCGGACTTATTCTCGCATCGCGCTTGTATCGAAGCGGCAAACTGCAGGAAGCCCGCGTCACCGCGCAACGAGCGCATGGACTCGCGATGCGAATCGGTAACAACCACGCCAGAGGACGACTCTCAGCGCTACTGGCCCAACTTAGCGAAGCGGACGGTGACCGGGCATCAG
>JAESTW010000581.1 GCA_016763395.1 Kofleriaceae bacterium | reverse complement strand
TCGACGAGCTATGCCGTACTTGCGCGCTAGCAACGAGCCAAGCCAACGGTGGAGACTTGCTCAAGGTAGTTTCCGAGTGCGACTCAGCTAACCGCTAAGGGGCAAGTAGGGCCTCAAGAGTCAGGAGACCGCCTCCTGCCCCTTTGGCTCCCTACTCTGCCAGTAGAACTACGAAGATCACCCGGCCACTTGAACTTTCGGGGTCCCGCAGCAGTGCCAAACCGATTTTTGTGAACTCTTCCTGCAAACTCGTGTCGTCCGGGACAATACTCGTCACGTCGTAGAGGACAGAAACCCGTACGGCTACCCGGGACTGCATTGCCTTACTGGCTATCGAGGCGAGCTGCGAGGGAAGCTCTTCCAGTTCTATTGAAATCGCGTCCTCGCAGCCGCGCTCGGCAATTTCAGTGAGCTCACTGTCGAGTTCCAGCGGCGCCGCTCCTGCGTATTCTCGAGCTTCATTGACTTGCTCGAAGACCTGCGAAAGTGTTTCTTCCACATCGAAGACCATCACCTTTTGAGCAAAAACTTGAGTGAGATAGTACGCGTTCTTTGACTCGCTGTGGGCGATTCCTATCCCAATGTGCGTCATCGATTCTGCAACGATATTGCGGCGATGTCCGATGCTCTCCATCAGAGACTGTTGCGCCTCTCTCACGGTATCGTTGAGAGCGAGGTTTTCGCCGTATGCAGACGCCAAATAGCCAGCGTCGGACAGCCGTTCTCCCGCAAGACCGGTATTCGGGCTCAAATGGCCAAAGTAGTCCAGGTCTCGCATCTCACGAGAATGCGAGCGTGCGATATCGCTCAGTTCTGGGTCCAGCAGTAAATCTCCCAACCCCAACTCGTTGCGATCGTTTTGCAGCAGCAAGAGTGCTAGTTCTTCCGCCTCGTCATTGGAGTCAAATTCCTCTACTATGGGTAGCTGCGCTGAAAACGTGGACGGTAGGGAGTCTCCAATTTCCGCACTGAGCTGCAATAGTTTTCCCGGACCAGTGTCGAAGGTCCCATCGATCGATACGTATAGCTGCCCCGGATTGTCTCCGGCGGGGATATGCACCTCAAATTGCCTGCCCTCTAGCGATACCGGGAATACCTCGATTCGGTTTCCGGGATAGAGCACAGACGCGTGAGCATCAGAAAATCCCGCAGGCTTGTGTCCGACGAGATGCCCGGAAATCTCCCATATTTCTCCCGGGTCAAGCAAGCGCTTTACTGGTTCTAGCGCGAATGTTCGGCGCGCTGCAATAACCACCACCCGTCGTTCGTAGTCTCCGCCCTCGGTTGCCGCCTCACCAACTCCGAGCAAGAGTTGCCCCGAGCCGCGTGGAGCGTTCTTGACCGACTCTAAAATCGCGTTTTCTACCACCTTGCCTCCAGGGCCTCTGGCCAGCACGACAAGCTGTGCAACGCTATTCTCCGGTGCCCCTGCAGATGCTAGAATGAAGGTCAAAATCGATTCAGAGGGAGACTCGCTGGCCAGAGCCCCCTGATATGCCAACTCGCGTGCAGCCCGGCTCAGCCACGGGTCATAGCGCGCCGTGGAATTACTCAGCGACTCTACCCTCTGAGAATAATACTCATCATCGGCATCACCATCGATCTCTCCCATATAGAAACTCTGCGGCCGAGAACTCAGCGATATCGTCACCAGGCTCCCCGGCGCCGGAGGCACAGCCTCTACAACCTCAAGGGCAGCATCATTGAAATTGGACGCGTCCGGGGCCCCATTTTCCCCGGCGGTACCCTGCTGAGAAAACGTGTTTGTATTGTCGAGCCAGCGCCAGTATCCCACACCACTTGCGAGCAGCGCGCAGGCGCCAATTGCCAGACCTAGTTTCACCACACCATTGTGGATCAAGGCGACTACCATTGCCAGGCGAAACAAACTACTCTCGCTCTGTGAGTGTGGACAGTCGCCGAGTGCTAGATAACTTTGGCCTGGCGACGTGTTCTTGGTTTAACGAGACCTTTGCCGAGCCCTCCCCGGTTCAAGCGGCCGGTTGGCCACACCTCCTGGCGGGCAAACACGCGCTACTTTTGGCACCAACGGGTAGCGGTAAAACATTGGCGGCCTTTCTCGCCTGTATCGACTCGTTGGTTCACGCCCCGCCGCCAAGCACCCCCGGCTTTCGAGTCATCTACATTTCGCCTCTCAAATCACTGGCCTACGACATAGAAAAGAACTTACGAATTCCTCTTAGCGGAATCCAAGATGCTAGCTCGCAACCTCTCTCACCGATATCCATTGATGTGCGAACTGGCGACACCTCTGCCAGCGCGCGGCGCAAACAGGCCCACTCTCCCGGTGACATTCTCATAACCACTCCTGAGTCTCTTTACTTGCTATTGGGAAGCAATGCTCGTGAGGGCCTGCGCACCGTAGAAACGGTCATTGTCGACGAAATCCACGCAATTGCCGGTAGCAAGCGTGGTGCCCATCTTTTCCTCTCACTGGAACGACTCGATGCCCTATGCAAGCGAGATGTACAGCGCATCGGCCTGTCCGCGACTCAGCGACCGCTCAAGCGCATCGCCAACCTTTTAGGAGGCGATCGTCCGGTCGAATTGTAGATTGCCAGGCCCCTCCCCTCTTGGACTTGCAGATCGAGATGCCGCCGGAGCCTACTCCAGACAAACCTTCCTCGGACACAAGCGATGTCAAGGCCAGCAATCTCAAGAATAGCCGCCCCGCAGCGGGCATGTGGCCGGCCATTCTCCCCAGCCTACTGGCAAGTATTCGCAGCCATACCACCACATTGGTCTTCTGCAACAGCCGGCGTTTGGCCGAGCGTATCGCGCAAGAGCTCAACGATTTGGCCGGCGAAGAAATCTGCAAAGCCCATCACGGTTCGGTGGCACGGGAGCTTCGCAAGAAAACAGAAGAAGCGTTAAAGCGCGGCGAATTGCGCTCGCTCGTTGCAACCAGTTCCATGGAGCTTGGCATCGACATAAGCAGTATCGATCTAGTCGTGCAAATCGGCTCCCCAGCTTCGGTATCACAAGGGCTACAGCGGGTCGGACGAGCCGGACATGCATTGGGAATTCGCAGTCAGGGGCTCATCATTCCCAAGTTCCGAGGCGACTTACTTGAGGCAACAGCAGTCGGACACGGAATGCGCAATGGATCTATCGAAGAGTGCGTTGTGCCGCAAAACTGCCTGGACATACTGGCGCAGCAAATCGTCGCGATGTGCAGCACCGAGGAGCGCAATGCCGATACACTATTGGGAATCATTCGCCGCGCATACTCGTACAGGACACTGAGTGTCGAGGCCTACCACTCGGTTCTAGACATGTTGAGTGGTCGTTTCTCGCACAGTGAGATGCCGCAATTTCGCCCTAGGATAAACTGGGATCGCCAGGAGAACCGCCTTCAGGCGCGTCAAGGTTCCAAGATGCTCAGCCTGATAAACGGCGGCACCATCCCCGACCGAGGGCTCTTCGCTGTACATCTCGGACAAGGAGGCCCGCGCATTGGTGAACTAGACGAAGAAATGGTGTACGAAGCCCGAGCCGGTGAATGCTTCCTGCTCGGAGCCTCGACTTGGCGTATCTTGGAAATCAACCGAGACCAAGTGATCGTAGCGCCCGCCCCCGGCGAGAGTGGCAAGATGCCTTTTTGGCGTGGCGAGGGCCCCGGACGTCCGGCCTCACTGGGGCGCGATTTGGGCGCGATTGCCCGAAAACTCGCTGCATGCGACGACAAGGAATGCACTCAGCTACTTGAGAACGAGTACCAACTCTCGCCGGACGCCAGCGAGCACTTACTCACCTACTTGCGAAACCAAGAAGCGGCCACGGGAACGATACCCAGCGACACCACCATCGTCATCGAGCGTTTCCCTGATGAAGTCGGCGATTGGCGCGTGTGTATCCTCTCGCCCTTCGGAACCCGAGTCCACGCGCCATGGGCGATGGCGATTGCCGCGCTTTTGTCCGAGACCGGATTTGACAGTCCGCAGATGCACTGGACCGACGACGGAATTGCGCTGCATTTGCCCAATACCGGCCGCGCTCCCGATACCGACTCGCTCTTGCCGAGTTCAGAACAATTGCGCGAGCTCCTGGTCAACTCGCTCGCGGGCTCCGCACTCTTTGCCACTCACTTCAGAGAAAACGCCGCACGCGCCTTACTACTACCAAGACAGCGTCCGGGAAAGCGCACACCGCTGTGGTTACAACGCCTCAAATCACAGCAGCTACTCGATGCCACGCGCGAGTTCCCAAACTTCCCGATTGTAATTGAGACCTATCGCGAGTGTATGCAAGACGTCTTTGACCTAGCATCGCTAGAAAACATCTTAGACAGTATTCGCGATGGTGCTATCAAGGTCGAGAGTATCGAGACACCTAGCCCCTCTCCCTTCGCTCGCGGGCTCGTCTATTCCTATACAGCGGCTTTTCTGTACGAAGGCGATGCTCCATCGGCTGAGCGCAAAGCGGCCGCCCTGAATTTGGACCGATCGCTTCTGAGCGAACTTTTGGGATCAGAAAACTTACGAGATTTTCTCGACCTTGATGTCATTGGCTCGGTCGAAGAGGAGCTTCAGTACCTCGCTAAAGACAGGCAGATTCGCAATGCCGACCAACTTCACGATCTGCTCCGTACCTTGGGAGCACTGAGCGAAAACGAGATCGACAAGCGCTGCGAAGAGCCAGCGCGCGCTTGGCTGGAAACGCTAGTAGCAAGTGCGCGAGCATGCGAAATTCACCTAGGCGGCGATTCTTTGTGGATAGCGCTAGAGCACGCGGCGGCCTATAGGGACGCTCTTAATGTCACACTACCGGAGGGGATTCCACGCGAGTTATTAGTTCCCGCTCCCGACGCAATCTTTGA
>JAESTW010000580.1 GCA_016763395.1 Kofleriaceae bacterium | reverse complement strand
TTTCTGATGTCGAGAGCCCTACCTCGGTCGAACTTCCCTCCAGGAAATCCCGACGAAGGGTATCTGCTCGCGTCCCATCGTCTGTGTCTGCTTCGCTCTCTACCTTCGTCATTACTTGCTTTCCCGACGACAGTTCTTCGGCTGGGTCAATTGTGTTGCCAGGGCTCACTCCTAACAACAAATGAGTTCACCTTCAATCTAAAACAGTAGAGTCAAATAGCTGAGCACACTGAAGATCCAGATGGAGTCGAGCAGTAGCGACTTTGCAATCGGTGCCGGTGCCATCTTGGCCTACCACAACGTCAAGAGCCTAGCTGCATCACTCAAGCCGGTCGTCGACGGCAATACCCTGCGACTCGACTTCGATTTACTCGGCGGTGGTATCAACGGCACGATGGTTGTCGCTGGTATCGGAATTCTCTCTGCGGTGGCCATTCCCGCCTTCATGAAGTACATGAAAAAGTCTAAAAACGTCCGAGGCCAAGTTGTTCCTTAAGAAAATGTCTGATTCCGCCCGCATGCACTACTCAACTCCTGACTTCACTGGCAGCTCCATAGATTTTCCAGTTCCGAAGGCCTTCCCTGCCGCTGAGGCCTGGCAACACCCAACCTGGCAAGCGCTCGACTTTGCGATGCACGATCCACACTACTACTCTTACCAATTCAAGACCGAGACCAACGAGGGAGTCACCTCCTACACCGCTTTGGCCTACGGTGACCTGGATTGTGATGGCGACTACCCGACCTTCTCACTCTACGGACAAGTCATAGACGGCGAGGTTCAGACTGTTGGAGATGTTGTTACGATGGACCCTCTCGAATAGCTAGGTCCAACCGATACGAAAAAACGCTACCTGGGGCTCGCAGCCCTCTTGCCACTCGGATGAGTACCTAGGAGAATGTAGCTTCGATAGTGGTTTTCAGATCTTGTTTTGCGGTATTCATGAGCGGTTGGCCGTGCGCCCCCACGAAGTGGACGAAGTCGAGGTCCGCAAGGCGTTGGAAATCTGAGTGCAGTGTACCGGCTTCAGGGGTCATCGCTTTGCGCCATGGAGGTCCGATTTGGGCGCGGTACTTGAGAAAGCCCATGAGCCGGACAACGAGTTTTGCGGGAAGAGGGCATCCGGAAGTGTCCGGCCAGTGTTGGAGCGCGTCGCCGGCGATGAGGATGCCATCGCCACGTTCGACGAGAAGGACGGCCTCCTTCTCTTTGGTTTCTCGGAATTCGAAGAGCTTGGCATCGTCGAATGGAAGGTTTTCGTCCGAGAGCTCCTGCTGGACTTTGGGATCCTGATCGCGAGCTCCTTTGGGCAACGCCCAGTATGTGGCGTCGAATTTGTCTAGATAATAGGCATCGTCCTGGCCATGAGCGTGGGCCGCCTTAACGACATTCTTCACTGTCCCGAGTTTGTGTAGCTCCGCTTCGCCCTCAGGGGAGAGGCGGACGGCATGAATGAGTGTAAGCGTATCGCCGGAACGTACAATCACCATGTTGCGTGTGATGCGAAGACCTGGGCCCAACCCGATTGAACCTCGCACCCAGAAGACATCGTTGGCAATCAATTCAATGGGACCGTGGGCGGCGGCGGCTGGGTAGGTAGGCATAGTAGTGAGTGTATAAGGTGTCCGGAATAATTGCGACTCACGGTCGCGTTGCGCACTATTCGCATCAGATAGTACTGAACTTCAAACTATCGAGACTGTAGAGAGCGTTTCTTCACATTGCAGTCGGCAGTGACAATACCGGCGTGCTAGTTTCCATCCGATGTCAGAGGATTTTTATCGATTTTCAGGAACGACCACCTACATTGCGTCGCAGGAGCTACAGCAGTCAGTCAACGTAGCGCTAGCTCTTGAGAAACCGTTACTTGTCCGGGGAGAACCTGGGACCGGGAAAACCGTACTCGCTGAAAATGTAGCGGCCGCTCTCAATCTTGAGCTTATTCCCTGGCACGTGAAATCGACCACGAAGGCAAAGGATGGCCTCTACATTTACGATACCGTAGCGCGACTACAAGACAGCCGATTTGCTGACTCGGACGTCAAGGACATCGCGGCCTACATCAAGCTTGGGCCACTTGGGAAAGCACTGGCCGCCCCGAAGAGGGTTGCCTTGTTGATTGATGAAGTTGACAAAGCGGATATCGAGTTTCCCAACGATCTGCTAACCGAGCTCGATGCTATGAAGTTCTTTATTGACGAAACCGGTGAGGAAATAGTTGCCAAAGAACGTCCCCTGGTCATCATTACTTCAAACAACGAGAAGGAGCTACCAGACGCCTTTCTTCGTCGCTGTATTTTTCACTACATTGATTTCCCCGACGGTGAACTGATGCGGAAAATCGTCCGGGTTCATCACCCTGATATTTCGGACAAAGTTCTTGAGCAATGCTTGAACGTGTTTTTCAAGCTGCGCGATTTGCCAAGGATTCGAAAGCGTCCTAGCACATCCGAGCTGATTGACTGGATTTGCGCATTGCAAAAGGCCGGAGTCGACTTGGGTAAAGTATCGGGAACCATTCCTTTCCTCGGCACCTTGCTCAAGAACGAGCAAGACTTGCAGCTCATTCACTAAGCCGTGTTCGTCGACTTCTTTTTTGAGCTTCGCCGGACAGGCGTTCACGTGTCAACGCACGAGTGGATGACGCTTATGGAGGCGATGAGCCGTGGATTGCACGAGTCGTCGCTGGACGGCTTCTATCATCTGGCTCGCTGTGTTTGCGTCAAAGACGTTAGTGATTTTGATGCGTTTGACCAGGCATTTCTGTCCTACTTCAAAGACGTCTACGTTAAAGCGGCGGCGGTGACCGACGATCTTCTTGACTGGCTTTCAGATCCCAAGAAGTTTGCTGGGATTAGCGAAGAAGAGCGTCGGATGATACAGGAGCTGGATTTGGAGGCTCTTAAGAAGATGTTCGAGGAACGTCTAAAAGAGCAAGATGAGCGCCATGACGGCGGCAGTAAGTGGATCGGAACTGGCGGGAAATCTCCTTCCGGACACGGGGGCTATCATCCAAGTGGTGTGAGAGTGGGAGGTCCTGGTGGTGGCAAAAGCGCGATGCAAGTCGCTCAAGAGCGCCGATTTCGGGACTATCGAAAAGACCGCGTACTCGATGTCCGGCAAATCGATATGGCGCTTCGAGGGCTCAGGCGCTTGGGGCGAGAGGGGGCACAAGAAGAACTCAATATCGAATCCACGATCGATGCTACTAGCAAGAATGCTGGCGATTTGGAATTGGTTTTCACGCCTCCCAAGCGCAATCGCATGAAGCTAATTTTGCTGATGGATGTCGGTGGATCGATGGATCCATATGCCGAGCTGATGGAGAGACTTTTTACTGCTGCGTCTCGTTCGGGGCGTTTTGCCAGCTTTAAGTCCTATTACTTCCACAACTGTGTCTATGAGCAGGTCTACGAAGACGCTGCGTTTCGA
>JAESTW010000050.1 GCA_016763395.1 Kofleriaceae bacterium | reverse complement strand
CTGGAGCTGGGGCTAGCGTGCTCTGCATAGCTGGCGGCGAATCGGCGAGTCGGGCCGGTGCACCGGGAGGAACGCTCATCTTCTTGTTTGCTGGACACCCAGCTAGTAGGGCTAACCCAGCGAGCCAGACAAGAGACTGAGAAGAGGTTGTACACGGTATCGCCATCAGAATCAGTGTACGCAGATAAGCCGCCACATATCACCCATCGGTCCACCTCTTCGCTGGTAGGCTTGGGCAATGGGCAACACGACAGGACGGCTTTTCCGGATTACCACCTTTGGGGAATCTCACGGCCCTGCAGTAGGTGTAACGATTGACGGCTGCCCGCCTCGTCTGTCGATTGATGGCGCTGAGATCCAACGCGACCTCGACAGACGCAAGCCCGGCCAAAGCCGCATCACCACGCAACGCAAAGAGTTGGACCTAGTAGAAATACTATCTGGAGTCGACCAAGGGCTATCGACCGGCACACCCATAACCTTGTTGGTTCGCAATCAAGACGCCCGTGGCAAAGACTACAGCGAGATGCGAGAAAAATACCGCCCCTCTCACGCGGACTTCAGCTATCAACAGAAATACGGGATACGCAGCGTCGAAGGGGGTGGACGCGCCAGCGCCAGAGAAACCATCGCCAGAGTCGCCGCCGGATCGGTAGCCGAAGTGCTATTGAAAAAACACGGCATCCAAGTTTTAGCGTGGGTTGAAAGCGTACAAGAACTCTCGATCGATATGCGTGACGACGAGGTCACAGCAGAGGCCATCGAAGCCAACGATGTACGCTGCCCTGACCCCGAGATGGCAGTTCAGATGTTTGCTCGGATCGACGCTATGCGAAAAGCTGGCGACTCCATCGGCGGCATTATTCGTTGTGTCGCTCGCGGAGTTCCAGTTGGGCTCGGTTCGCCAGTATTTGACAAGCTAGAGGCGGAGTTGGCCAAAGCAATGATGAGCATTCCCGCGAGCAAAGGCTTTGAGATTGGCTCTGGATTTGCGGGTACCCTCATGTCCGGATCCGCTCACAACGATGCTTTTTACGGCGATAAAGATGGCCGAATCCGCACCCGTACAAACTTCTCTGGCGGAATTCAAGGCGGCATCAGCAACGGTGAAGATTTGCGAATGCGCGTGGCCTTCAAGCCCACAGCAACGATTCTCATGGAGCAAGAAAGCGTTGATAAAGCGGGGAACGCGACGACAATCAAAGGCCGCGGTCGACATGATCCTTGCGTATTGCCTCGCGCCGTTCCTATCGTCGAAGCAATGGCCAAACTTGTGCTGGCCGACCACTTGCTGCTGCACCGCGGACAAATGGGAGCCTCAAAGTGATTCGCCGACTGCTAGATCGCCTTCCCTGGCCGACTTTGTTTTTGGTTTGTGCAACCTTGGGGCTGGCGCCCTTCTCTCCTCCTCATATCTGGGGAAAGCTCAACATGCTCACATCGGGAAACCTACGGGCTCCGCTGGATGCGTTCGATCTTCTTCTGCACGGAACGCCTTGGCTTCTGTTGATCGCCAAGGCCATGACTCTATTAAGTCGTGGCGAAACTACAGCGCAGAAGGGTCAGTAGACGAAACCGGGTGTCAGACCAGCGGCATAGTCTGCCCTTGTGTCCAAGGATTCCAGCATTCGCGCTCAACTTTCCGAGCTCCTTGGGGAAGAGTGGAATGCGCCCGACTCTCCTCTGCGCCGAGAAAAGCCCAAGCGTTTAACGATATACCAAGCCCTTAAAGCCTGCGATCGGCTGAGCATCATCGCAGCAGTCGACAAGGGGCGCGAAGTCGCAGTCGCGGTCTTGGCCGACGGTACGAAAGTCGTGTTAACGGATGCCTGCCCTCACGATGGCGGCCTTCTCTCTGATGGTTTTGTCGAGGGAAATCGAATTGTATGTGCGAGGCATGGCTGGGAATTCGACGGCCTCACTGGTGAATGCGCGCATAAACCTGGCCTCAGAGTGGCCTGTGAGGTGCTTAGTAAGAGCGAGGACGCGACGGAATCTTGATCTAGCGAGTAGAGTCGGCTAGCGTTTCGGGTGGTGGCAAGCGAAACTCTACGGGATGAGCAACAAGGCAGGATTCCGCCTTGTCCATGATGCCTGCAATCCACAGCGACACTGTGAACCACATCTGCATTGATGTCGGCGGCAGTGAACAAGAAGCCAGCCCACTGGCGCTAACTTGCGTAGAAATACTGCGGTCCCGGGGAATCGAAGTGTCTGTCCTCGCCTTGGCAACCCCACTCGCTCAACCCACTGCATCAGGCTGCATTCTCTCAGGCCCACTTTCACCCAGCAAAACGAGAGAAGTGGGTGACTCCATCGCGCAGATCGCGCAAGACGGAATGCCGACGGTGCTGTACTTGCCTCCCTTTGTCGGGAAGGCGTCCGGTCAAGACCGGCACGCAGCCTGTGTTGCACTACTGCGCTCTCGCGGCGCTGTTGTTACCAGCGATCCCGAAGTGTGGGTCGAATGCGCTATCCTTCTCTCCGCCTACGGTTCGCCCACGGGGCCACAAATCGCAATCGTTGCGCCGCCTAGCTCATGGCTCTCGGCCGCCGCCCTCGGACAAGCACAGCGGGCCAACCGACAGGGCCAGCGATTCTCTCCGCTTTTTTACGATCACGACTCACCTGCTCTCACGGACATCGTCCTGACAGACGTGGAACTATTTCGCAGCAGCAGCGAAACTTCGCACTCACAGCTCGTTTTACCCGTGTCCGGAAAAGCCGAACGTATCCACGACAAGCCCGTTTTGGTCGGACTGGCAAACGCGTTGCGGGCCGCAGAACTCTGTGGACATGCGGCGGCGAGAATCTCCTCGGGCATTGGTCCTGCCAGCAGCCCGCCCGTGCCTCCGCTTTCCCCCGACATCGATCGGGCAAGGTACACCAGCCAAGAGTCGAAACTTCGTGATGCTGCCTCCGATCACGAATGCAAGGTACTGCTCTCAAGTTACGGCGTATCCATCACGCGCCAAGCAGTTGCGACCACTCCCTCGGCCGCAACCCGCATCGCCAAAAAAGCAGGATATCCTGTGGAAATGAAAGGATGGGGCGCCAACCAGCCAACGGAGGCAGATGGCGCGATGGTCATTTCTGGCATCGCGACCGCCTCCGAAGTACGACGCGCCTTCGCTTCTGTGTGCGCAGAGTGCGACTGCGACGCCGTCATCATCAGAGCCACTCCGATGTCCGGCAGAGAATTGCGTTTTGCAGTTCGAAGCATGGGCGCACTCGGGCTCGTCGCCTTTTTGTATCAGCCTGGACGAAGCTCACCTGCGGCCGCGTTGGCGCCCTTACGGCCAATCGACGCGCTGGCCATGTCAAAGCAAGTCGTGGCCAGCCGAGACGGAGACGATGACCCCGATTGGCAGTCCCTGTCCGAATTGCTAATTCGCGCCTCACATCTCGTATCGGACAACCCTCGAGTTCGTTCTTTGGAGTTATCCCGAGTCGTCGTAGGGCGGTCGGGCGAAGGCGCCCTGGTTATCGACGCGCGAGCCGAATTGCAAAGCTAACGCCGGGCACGTTTAGCGCTCCGACTTAGCGTTCTGAAACTCCTTCGCCAAGCGCGTGAGACTCTCCAAATCATTGTCTTGTGGGTGTTCCAACACATGCTCGAGAAGCATGGCCATCATGTCACCAACCGCGCGCCCCTCAATGCCGACGCTCTGGATAACCTGCCCTCCCTTTATGGCCAGATCTCGTATCTCCAGTGGGCACTCCTGTTCCAATATGCTTCGTGCCCTCGAGATTGCGACCAACAGCCCCGCCTCGGACTTGTAACAGGCTATCGACTCGGCTATGTACAAATGATCAAGGGCATATTTTCGCCCGACGACGCTAAGATGTTTTCTCAGATCCCCATCGGTGCCGTGCGCGCCGGCCAAGCCTTCCTGGTGGCGCAGCATTGCCAGGATGCGCTGTCGATCCTCATTGCTCATCGTCAGTCGCCGGAGAATAGCTTCCACCTTCGAAACGCTTACTTCGGACACAAGCGCTGCAAGACGCAATACAGGGTCCGGCGACAGCCGACTTACCCGCATTAGCGCGCTATCAAAATCAACCTCTTGCAGCTCCGGCAAAATTACATCGAGAATTCCACTGCGCCTCGCAATATCGAGCGCTTCGGACGGGGCTTGCCCACCCAAGAGCTTTAGCAGTTCCACGCGCACGCGTTCCTGCGCCACTGCAGCCAGTGCATCCAAGGCCGTTGACAGAGCCGCTTCGGTCGAGGACTCCATCGAGAAGCCCAGCGTTGAGACAAAGCGTACCGCGCGCATGATTCGCAAGCCATCTTCAGCAAAGCGATCGGCCGCGACCCCCACGGCTCGCAGAGTTTTGCTTTGCAAGTCGGACACCCCGCCGAGCGGATCGTGGATAACTCCATCGATAGGGCTATACGCCATTGCGTTGATAACAAAATCCCTGCGCAACAAGTCCTCGTCAAGAGGCACACCAAAGTGTACGGAGTCGGGTCTTCTGGAGTCGCTGTAAGTCCCTTCCCCTCGAAAACTCGTGATCTCCACCTGCTCCCGCGCGCGCCCTTTTCCCACGATCGCCGTGACGGTTCCGTGCGCCAGTCCAGTTGCTATCGTCTTGTCAAACACAGCGAGCACCGCCTCGGGTAGAGCGTCACTTGCCACGTCCCAGTCGCTCGGGGTTTTGCCGAGCACCAAGTCTCGTACCGCTCCGCCGACAATCCAGGCCTCAAAGCCCGATGCCCGCAAGGTTTTGCATACGCTTAGCACTGCAGCCGGAACTACCTGTTTCATTTCTTCTGGTGTCACTTGTCGTCGACCTCTACTGTTCAGCGTCAGACGCTGTCCCCAGCCTGACACCAACACCCTCTTCTTCGTCTTCTTGGCGATTGGCGCCGTGCAATCGGGAGAATATTTCATCGGATCGACGGCGCAGTTTGTCCGCCTCTTCTGAGCTTCCCGCGTGTTCTCGAAGTACCGCATAGGACCGATATGTCCGAGCCAGTTCGAGTTCACTTTTGATTCCCGCCAATATATCGACGGATTTTCGATAGTGCTTGTCCGAGTCCTCAAGCGCCTCATTGGTTCGCCCCTGGCTAAATACCAGCTCGGCCATAACACGATGCGCACGACCGATATGCAATCTTGCGCCAACCTCGATGCCAATCGACAGGGCCCGTTTGGCACACTCACCAGCCTGTGACACGTCACCGCCGGACAGATATATCTCAGCGAGGCGGCGATAACAATCGGAGGTCGCCGGCCGGTTGCCCAGCGTGTGGGCTATCGACTTCCCCTCCAACAAACTCCCGATCGCATCAGAGTCGTTTCCAAGTGCAGCCTGACACTCACTAAGTCCCGCAAATATCTCAGTAAGAGCAAGCCTGTCGCCGATCTTGAGCGCAATCGCCTTCGCCTCAAGGAAGCGATTTTGGCCATTCTCAGCGTTTCGGTCAGCAGCTTCGACTCGTCCGATATCGCACAACGACTGAACCACCCCGGCTTGATCTTCAATTTCTCGGCGAATCTTCAGGGCTTCGGCAAATTGCCGGGATGCAGCCTTAAACGAACCCGTTTCGTGATGAACCCTGCCGATATTGGCGAGTGAGAGCGCGATGGAGCGCAAATCTCCGATGCCCCGGCGTATTGCCAATGCCTGCCTGTGAAACGATAGGGCTTGTCCGTATGCGCCTCGAAGCCAGTGAACCTGTCCAATATCGTCGAGAGTCCCCGCAATTCCGCGTTTGTCATCAACCGCCTTAAAGAGCTCCTGCGCAGAGCGAAGGTGATCCATTGCCAAATCGTACTCGCCCAGGCGGCGGTGGATACGCCCCAGTCTGTTGTGCGCAGCGCCCCCTTTGGAACGATAGTCGAGAAGCCAAGCGTGGTGCAACATCTTACTAAAGATCAACTGCGCCTGTTTTGTATCCCCGGACATGTCGACGACGGCTCCCATATTGTGCAGTGCATCCAGGAGGATGACGACCTCGTCCTCGTCGAGTAGCGCCAACCCTTGGCGGTAGAGCTGTGCTGCCTGTTCGTTGGCGAAACGAGCCCGCGCCCTATCACCTCCACAAATGTACGCGCGCGCTGCCCGCCGATTGTCTCCACCACGTTCGTACAATTGTCCGAGAAACTCCAACTGGTCATCGCTGCTCGCCATATTGGTGGTCTCGATCCATTGTGCTGCCAGGCGATGATACCTTCGTAGCCGTACCCGCTCTGTCCCCTTGGCGATAAGTTCTCGCTCTAAGTTGTGCTTGAAAACAAATTCCACGTCGCCGGACACCATAGAATCTTCGGTATCCAAACGCAGCAAATAGTCTCGCTCCACCAACCGGCCCAAGCCCTCACAGACCGCTCGGCGAATTTCCTCACCGGGCTCCTGCCAGCTGTATTCCAGGGTTACAGCAGCCTCACGCGCTTCAGATTCTCCCTCAGAATCCGTCTCCAACCTGCGCAACGCCACTACCGCCCCAAGCCAAAACACGTTGCCAAACACAGCCCCCATCTCCAGCAGCGTGCGTTCGTCGAACGCAAGCGATGAAATACGAGCCTCGATAACTTGCTCCACAGTAACCGGCAGGTCTGTGTCCATCGCCTTGTCCGGATCGAGTCGCCAGATCACCCCGCTGGTATCGACCGTGCCATTGCTGAGATACAGGCGAGTCAGTTGATCCAAGAAGTGAGGATTGCCGCCAGTCATCTCTACCGCGTCCTCGACGATATCATCGGGCAGCTGCGCGCAACGAGCCAGCATTTCTCGGAACATCGACTCGGCATCTTTGTCGGACAAGTTCCGCAGGCTAATCTGAATTGTCGACGTCGACTCGCCGCCCCATTGCGGGCTACTCACGAGCAGATCCGGGTGCGAGCACACGACCATAAGTGCCGGCACTGCGGACAGAGCCTGTCCGACTTCCCAGAGCAAGGACAAACTACTCGGATCTGCCCACTGCAAATCATCGATGACCAAGAGGAAGGCCCCCTGTTTTGAGTCCATTTCAAAAAACCGACACAGCACTGCTTTGGCTATATTCTCGTATTGAGAAGGGTTTTCGCCCAAAACCTGCAAAAAGGGGGAGTCGGGGAAATCCAGATCGAGAAACCGTCCCAACACATGCAGAACCTCAGAACTATTCTTGTCTCCAAATACGTCCCGCACCTCTCGCCGGACTCGTTGACTGGCTTCCTCCGGAGGCGACCCTTCCAGAAGTCCGAAGCGAGCCCTCAGCACCCTAGCTACCGTATTGAAGCGCCGCTTATCTGGAACCGCCTTGCACTGAAAAACCCGAAATTCCTTCGGCAGCTTGCGCAAAAGTTCAACAACCAAGCGGCTCTTCCCTGTTCCCTGATTTCCCACCACCGTGATTCGCCCGCAACCCCCCGAGCGCAATCCTGATTCGGCAAATTCCAGCATGCGACCAAGCTCAGCGTCTCGGCCTATTAGACTTCCGCGAACTCCCCGCAGGCGATAGGGATCGTCCTCTTGCGACTCGGCAGTAACTGCCGACACCTCTGTCCGCTCGATCGCAGGAGGACGTGCAGGAGAAGGTGCAGGTGCAGGAGAAGGTGTAGCCTTGGGTATCTTCGGAATACTCGGAAGCTTGGGGCTTGGCCCATTCTGTGATGAGACGTCTCCTGTGCTCGAACCTACTGGCCTGTTTTTTTGTCCTGAGTCGGTCGACACTATTAGAGAACAGTACAGCGGCAATGCCATAAACAGCAACCGAAGTGACAAAAGTTAAGGTAATGAATCGTAGGTCTCTCCCCCACCAAACTGTTCTTTGTTGCGAAACGCTTTTCCCCCTTCTGGCGAAAGAGCGAAAGCCAGGTGTAACATAGGGGTTCTGATGCCCCTTCGACTGTCGCCAAGCCGATGCTCCTTTATGGTTTCTGTTCTTCTGATCAGCCTACCTTTACTCTCGGCATGTCCAACTTTGGACCTGGGAGAAACCCCCGTATCCCCAGGCGCCTGCCGCCCGGATCCGGCTTACTTTGAAGAAAACATCTGGCCGATTTTCATCGACACTGGAGCCGCTGATTCCTGCGTTGTCGAAGGCGGATGCCACCAACTGGAAAATGGTCGTTCCGCATTCCGCGTATCGGTCGCTCAGCCCATCGACTTCTCGGCTAACTACAATGTCACAACCCGCTTTCTCAACTGCGGAACGCCATCGGCGAGTCCTCTCCTGACCAAACCAATTAGCGGCGTCGACAGCCATGGTGGCGGCGATCTCTTTGCACCCGGCAGCGCCAACGAAAAGATATTCCTCGATTGGTTTGCAACACAATGAAATCGTCTTACCGACTTGTCCGGGGTGCTGGCTGCACCTTGCTCTTGTTCTTTTTCGCTGCCGCTCTCTTCGGATCCAATGCCAATGCCGATGCGTACTTGCGAGTTATCAGCAACGACGCGCCACTGCATACGGGGCCAGGCGCGCAGTATCGAAGCATTTATTTTGCAGAACGTGGCGACGTTTTCGAGGTCGAGGAGCGCAGCAATCACAGCTACTGGTTTCGAGTACGCCTCGACGATGGAACTACGGGCTGGATCTTTGGAGAACTCGTCTTTCCCTTTGAAGTAGTCGACGGAGAAGAACGTGGGCTATTTTCACGAATTGGCGGAGCGATAAACGACGCGATCCTGGGCCCGCCACCTGTGACCCGTGCGGACGTAGAAATTAGCTTTTCCGCTGGTGTTCTCGATGGTGAGGGAACCTTCTTTTTGCGGCCAGCTTGGTTAGTCGATCCGTATTTTGCGTTAGAAGCTTTTGCCGGTTTGAGCCCAAGAGCCCAAGAAGACCTATTCTTGGCAGGTCTCGGTTGGACCTTGCGACTGATTCCAGGTGCTGCGGTGGGGCCCTACTTAAATGCTGGTGTCGGAGTTGCGCACTTGCGCCCCAAGGCGGACAACTTTACCCAGAGCTCAGAGACACTTATGGCAATGGTCGCCGGTGGTGGCTTTGAGATTACTTTCAAAAAACAAATTACCCTTCGCTTGGATTTCAGGAACTGGACTGTTTTCGATCCCGACCAAGCATCAAACGGACAGGAGTACAGTGGTGGCTTGGCAATCTTCTTTTAGAACTCGCAATCCTTCTTCGCGCAGCCTTCTTCTTCGTAGTCTTCTTCTGCGCAGAACTGCCCTAAACTCGGCATTGGCTGCGGCTCTTGTTTTTATTGCAGTGGGCTGCGGCAGGCAAGCGGTACGAGCGAGCGAAAAGGAGTTTCTTGCAGATCGAATCATGCAGTTTGATTCGGACGGGCAAGAGGCTGCGGCGGACAGTCATATTCATTCCAATCGAGAAGGTTCTGCCGGTGGCACAGGAGCCAGTGGCGGCGGCTGCGGCTGTAACTAGACGTCCTCGGCATCTAGTCCCATACGACAATAAATTGACCCACATGAGCATTCTACGAATTCCACCTAGACTCGCCTTGGGCCCAGCCCTAGCCTATCTCCTTTTGCCGACGATCGCCCAGGCAGAGGACAAGTTCGACTTTACGACCACTTGGTATCAAGAAAAACGCCGAGGAAATCTCGGAGGGCTGACCGTAGTACACCCACAGCTGGATCTCGGTGTCGATGTGGGAGAGCATTTAACCATCGATATCGGATACGCTTCTGATGTTGTTTCCGGTGCTACTGCGGCTGTGTATGCAGTAGATGCCGTCACATCCGCCACCACTTTCAGCGACGTACGGCACGACGGTAGCTTTGGTATCACAATTTTGGGAGCGCGCTCAGACCTGAGCATCAGCAGCAACGTAGCCGTCGAACGAGATTACACTTCCATCTCCGTGTCCGCGGCTGGCAACATCAGCCTACCGGGGAAGAACACCATCCTAGGGCTCTCCTACAGTCACAGTTTTGATGCGGTTTGCGATTTCGACAACGGCATGGCAACCGCTCTGGAGAGAAGTCCTCTTACCGCGCAACAAACGTGTAAAAAAGACAAGGGCATCCTGGGTGTCGACATCGCTGCCGATAGCGTTTGGCGCGACCTATCCATTGATACTGCCCAGGCGACATTGACGCAAAACATATCCCCATCTGTAGTGGCACAGTTTGGACTTTTCGGACAAGTACTTCGTGGGTTCCAAGCCAACCCCTACCGCCGTGTCCGAGTCTCCGGCGTCGAGGCCCAAGAGGCTTTGCCGGACGTTCGCAGCAGGGTTGCCCTCATGGCGCGGGTCAACAAATACATGCCGAGCCTGCATAGTGCCCTACACTTGATGCTTCGAGGCTATAGCGATACTTGGGGGGTTAACTCCCTTACTGCGGGGCTCGGCTACAGCCAGTACTTCGGTCCGAGTCTGCTCCTGCGTTTCAATACTCGAATCTACCAACAGGGAGAGGCGACTTTTTTTAAAGATGCGTTCTTCTATGAAATCGAAGGCAGCGCGGGCGAGTTTTTCACAGGCGATAGAGAGCTGGGTTCAGTGCGAAATATCGTCACTGGCGCCAAGCTCAGCTACATCAAATTCGATGAGTCCGGCGAACCGGTCTGGGGTGTCTTTGACAAGATCGATTTCAACCTAAAAGCGGACATCTACATGCTCGACGAACTGCCCTCCGATCCTATCGAGGAAAACCGCGAGGGAATTGACAGGCAATTCCTCTCTAGCGGCCAAACGCTGGACGCCTTCGTTCTGCAGCTTGGAATTCTTTTTCGGTATTAGGCTGTTGGCTCTACCCGATGTTGCGGGGGTCGATGCCGTGTTTCTTGAGTAGCTTGTGCAGGTATTTCCTGTCCATGTCCGCAGCTCGTGCGGCTTTTGAAATATTGCCTTTTGCCTCTTCCAGCAGCCAACGCAAGTACTGGCGTTCGAACTCATCGGTCCATCGCTCTTTCTGATCTCGAAACGACAACCCTGGCTCAAAGCCGAGCTCGGAGGCTGCCGAATCTTTAGCGACTCCCGTTAGACCGTCATCTCCCAATGGCGCGACGAGCGCTCCAGGGTCCGCCTTGAGGACCATCGCACGCTCCAAAACATTGCGAAGTTCTCTTACGTTCCCCGGCCAATCATGAGCGGATAAGAGTGCGAGCGAAGAGTCACTCAACACGAAGTCGCTGTCCCCCGCAAGCTGGGCCATAAATAGCTTTGCAAGAAGTGGAATGTCCTCACGCCGATCTCGCAACGAAGGTGCTAAAATCGGCACCACGTTGAGTCTGAAATAGAGATCCTCACGGAACTTTCCCTTTTCGATTTCACTCTTTAGATTCATTCGAGTTGCCGCAACAATTCGAATATCGACCTTAATCGTCTCCGAGGAGCCTACTCTGCGAATTTCTCGCTGCTCCAAAACACGCAATAGCTTCGGTTGTAAATCGAGGGATAGCTCTCCCAGTTCGTCGAGGAAAACAGTTCCACCGTTGGCATACTCAAACGCGCCAATTCTCCGGTTGTGTGCTCCGGTAAACGATCCTTTTTCATGGCCAAAGAGTTCACTCTCGATGAGAGTTCCCGACACCGCTCCACAATCCACTACAACAAACGGCTTGTCTCCGCGCTTCGACAATGCGTGAACCGTCCGGGCGATGACGTCTTTGCCTGTGCCGGTCTCCCCTTCGATAAGTACCGTGGCGTCCGTCGGTGCAATGCGCTCGACCAAGCCGAAGATCTGACGCATCGGCAGAGAGCAGCCCACCATCTCACCAAGTTGTTCTTTGTCGGACGGGAAGATCTGGATGCGTTCCTCAAACGGACTAAACTTGAGCTCCGCAGCACCAGCAGCAATTACCGATCCTGCGCGAATGTACGCCTCACGGATTTCCGCTCCGTCCAAGAATGTCCCGTTGGTCGAATCCAAGTCCCGCAACAGGTAACCCTTTGCATCCCGGACTATCTCAAAGTGCATTCGCGATACCGTCTCATCAGACACAACTAAGTCGTTCTCCGCCCCCTTGCCGACGCGGATCACTTCCCCCTGGACAATGTATTCAGTTCCCTTCTCGGGCCCTCTGAGCACGACCAACTTACATTTACGTAAGTTGACTGTAGGTACACCTGCGTCCCGTTGTATTCGTGTTTCCGCTCTAGACACCAAGGCGAAACTTTAGCGCTATTTGTTCGATACGGCCAGAGCGCGCCACTTCATTTCGAAGCTAAGCCCTTCCCTAGAATGCAACGCAGATTCGAAGTTCAACTAGGAATGCTTTAAGTGGTTGCACACCTGTCGCATCGCAAAAAGCAGAGGTACCCTAGGGGTTGTGCGAGCGATGATGACGGCAATACGCTGGAGGCCATTGGCAGCCATCTTAGGAGCCTGCCTATTTACTACGGTATTTTCTGCCTCCCCTGCCTCAGCGCAGAAACCGTCCGAGACTGCGATCCCCAATTGCTTGGACCAGAGCATCAGTGACCAGCTCGGTCAGAGTTTGCGCCCTAGAGGCGTACAAAAACGTGAGTTCCTGAAAAAACACCAACTACAGGTAGTGGCTCGCGGCGGACTCTTCGCCTCGGACTTACTCTCCTCCTCTTATATTGTTGGTGGAGCCGCCGCTTTCTACCTAACCGAAGATCTTGGACTTGAAGTGTCTTTTGACATGACCCCAGTCGCACTTGATCTCGACAAGCCACTGTCCAAGTTCTTTGGTGACGATCGATTCGAATCAAGCATGGGATACCTGCCAATGGCATCTCTACTGTGGTCACCTATTCACGCCAAACTTCGAATGGGCGATGGCATTGTACACTCAGACATTATCTTTAGTGCGGGTGGCGGACGCCTGGTGCACGAAAGCGTGCAAGGAATCGCCACACAGGCAGGAATGGCCTTAGAGATGTATTTGAGCCAATGGGTCACCCTTCGCTTCGACATCCGAGACATACTCCTAATCCAGGAGGCCGTTTCCGAAACCCGGCTTAGCAACAACATTACAGCGACCTTTGGAATCGCACTTTGGATACCAACGGGTCTATGAGAATTACCCCGACGACCGCTCTTTTTCTCCCTCTCGTTAGCATGTTTGCTCTGGCATTCTCGCCGAGTAGTGCAAGCGCCAAAGAGGCGCCTATCGATTTTGGCCCGACAGATTTTGGCCCGACAGAGCAGTGCATCGACAAGGCCATCTCGGACAGACTGGCCGTAAAACGCAAGCGACGTGGTTCTGTCGACAGGTTATTCATCAAACAGGCCCGACATGAATTTTCCTTTGGCGGTGGATACTATGTGTCAGGTCTGTTTTCCGGCACCTATGTCCTAAATGGTTCGTACACCTTTCACATGACCGAGACTACCGCAGTTGAAATCGGTGGCGCGTTCACCCACGCCAATGCCGACATCATTCGGGCGATTGAAGACCAACGAGGAGTCGTGTTAGAAGATGACTTCGCGACTGTCCGATTTGTGGAAAGTCTGCTTCTCTGGACACCGGTGTACGGCAAGCTGCGACTCGGGGGGAGCATTGCACGCTTCGACATACATGTGGATATGGGGGTTGGTGTAGTTGACTCGGCCACCAGCAGAGGCGCAACTGGGGTCGCTGGCATCGGATCAAAGCTGTTCATTGGAGACGCCCTTGCCTTGCGAATCGATTTGCGAAACCATGTGTTCAGGCAAGAACTGCTGGACGAAAGTTTCCTTGTCAACGATTTATCCCTCACCGCCGGGCTCTCGGTCTTCTTCCCATTTTCCAATTGAGACTACCTATGTTCCGAAAACTAAACACAAGAGGTATTCTCCTCACCACCGGACTAGCACTCTTCTTGTCCAGCGCAACGAGCATTGCGCAGCCGGACAAAGGCGACGAATCAAGTCCTGCCGCCGACAACGACGCGGGCGAGGGGTTTGAAGACGAGTCAGGCACCACCGCCACGCCTCCCTCGGACACATCAACCACCTCCCCAGATAGCACTTCCCCAGGCAGTGCCCCATCGGACAGTCTCGAAGGCCTGCGCGAAGAGTACTTCAAACTGCGCGACAGACTCTTTCAGTCCAAGGCACGAGCATCAGCGGTATCCAGCGCCTTGTACTCCACACGCCTGTCGCTGCGACTCGGCTATGATTCGGCCCGCTACTACACTGTGACTCGGGCCACCATTCGTCTCGATGGCGCAAACATCTTCGATGACAGCGAGGGCACCATCGCAGAAGACAAGAATGCGCCGCGATTTGAGGGGTACATCGCTCCCGGACGCCACCATCTGAGTATTCGAATCGAAGCCAGTGGAAAGGACGATG
>JAESTW010000579.1 GCA_016763395.1 Kofleriaceae bacterium | reverse complement strand
TTGAACATCGACACTCCGAGAATGTCTGATGGCAATAGATCGGAGGTGAATTGAACCCGCCGAAAGGTGCCGCCCACAGACGCGGCAATCGCGCGGGCAAGTGTGGTCTTGCCAACTCCAGGAATATCTTCGATGAGCAGGTGCCCACGTGCCAGCAATGCAACTAGACACAGTCGAATCGCCTCTTCTTTGCCGACGATGACCTTGGCGATGTTTTGCTCTAAGGTCCGCAATTGCTCTGTGGGCAGAGTAGTAGTAGTAGCGGTGGTGGATTCCGAGCTGGCAACGGCGGGGCTAGACACTGCTTCTGAGTGTAGCACGAATCCGAGGAGCCGCAGACTGCCGGGCGATGGCCACGCCGTGCGCGCCCCCCGACCGCCGACCCTTGAGACTGAAACTGAAAAGAGGCGTACCAGACAAGCCGGAACGCCTCTGCACTTCAATCTCTCGAAGTGGATTGTGCTGCTGCTAGCTTAGACTTGCGAGGCTTTGAGCTTTGCAATCTCAGCCGTTAGTGGCTCGATGGTGTCTTCCCACTTGGCGACTAAACCGTAGTCGGCAATCTGAAAAATCGGAGCCTCGTTGTCCTTGTTGATAGCGACAATCGTTTTGGAGTTCTTCATACCAGCAAGGTGCTGAATGGCCCCAGAAATCGCAACCGCAAAGTAGAGGTCCGGTGCCACGATTTTGCCAGTTTGTCCGATTTGCCAATCCGCAGGAACATAGCCGGCATCGGTTGCAGCGCGGGACGCTCCCAGAGCAGCTCCCATGGTGTCTGCGAGTTTTTCTAGGATGGCGAAGTTGTCGCCATTGCCCATTCCTCGGCCACCAGCGATAACGATAGAAGCATCGTTCAGGTCAGGACGGTCACCGCCGCCGCCGCCTTCAAGTTTAACAAACTCAGCCCCGTAGCTGTTGAGTTCACCAGCCTCTGCATCGGACTTTGTACCTACCGAGTCTAGTGCATCAGCCGGTGAGAATTCACTCTGGCGCACGGTAACGCAGATAATGTCCGACGAGATTTTAACCCGAGAGAAGGCGTTGCCAGCGAGTGTTGCTCGCTTGAACGTATCTGCAGTTTCAATGTCCGCGATGTCGGATGCCATGCCGGAATCCAAAAGCGCTGCCGTTCGCGGCATCACGTCTTTACCGATGGCTGTTGCAGTGGCGCAAACGATGCTTGCACCTTGGTCTTGCGCGACTTTAGCCAAAATTGGTGCGTAGGTTTCAGCTAGGTAATTCTCTAGGCCATCATTGTCGACGACGACAACTTTAGGTGCGTATCGACAAGCATCGTCCGCAGCGGCGCTAACGCCTTTGCCGACAAGGAGAAGAATGACCTCACCACCGTGCAGCTCTGCGGCCTTGCGGGCCAAGCTGATGACGGAGAGAGCGTTGGATCGGAGCGTGGCTCCGTTGGTTTCACAAAGTGCTACTACATTTCCCATAATTCATTCCTCCTTAGAGTACTTTGGCGTCCTCGTGAAGCTTCTTGACGAGCTCCTCGACGCTTTCCACAATTTGTCCGGCCGCGCGGGCTTCGGGTAAGGTGACTTCAAGTTCAGTGACGACAGCTGTTGCTGTGACGCCAAGGTCGCCCATGGTCTTTTGATCCATTGGCTTCTTCTTGGCCTTCATGATGCCTTTGAGAGAGGCATAGCGCGGGCCATCGGAGTATTCATGGTCGTCCGGGGTTACGTGGTTGACAACCGACTTCGGGCTGACAATTCGCAAATCGACGGTGACCAGTGCTGGCAGCGGTAACTTCTTGTACTCAACGCCCGCATCAACTTCGCGTCCGACGACAAGTGCTTTGCCTTCGTCGACAACTTCGATGGTAGCAGCGAAGGTCGCCTGCGGAAGTTCGGCAATTCCAGCCAGCATTTGTCCGCACTGGTTGGCATCGCCATCAACAGCTTGCTTGCCCATCAAGATGAGGTCGGGCTTTTCGGCGTCGTAGACAGCCTTGAGCGTCTTGGCGACCATAAGAGAGTCGAGTTCGACATCGTCACCTTGTACGTGGATAGCGCGATCGGCTCCCATGGCGAGGCATGAGCGAAGTTGTACGCCGGCGTCGTCCGGGCCAATTGTCACGACGATAACTTCGCCGTCTCTGTCACCACTGTCGGCATTTTCGACCAGTCGAAGAGCGGCTTCTACAGCGTACTCATCAAAGGTATTTACAACCCACTGGGCGCCGCCCAAGTCGAGCTTGCCATCTTTAAGTTTTGCTTTGAGTTCGGGATCTGGAACTCGTTTGATTGGGACTAGGATTTTCACTGTCATTTCCTTTCGCGGCCTGGGTGTTGGACTCAGCTTGTTGGCTTTGTCTTTGTAAGGCCCTTCAAAATTAGCGAGCCGACCCACTCGGCCGCGCGCACGATATCGAATTTTTGTTCCTCGCCCAAGAGCCAAGCCAGGGCAAGCTCATCAACCATGCCGAAGATCCCGCGAGCGGCGAGCGGGGCAGGCACGGTGGGGTCAAATTCTCCCTTGCTTTGACCATCGGCGATGATTGTCGCGAGTATTTTTAGGTACTCGGCAAACTGGGGATTGGAGTGCTCTTTCATGAACTTGGAGCTTTGCCGCAACTCCACCGTCAACACTTCTGCGAGACTCGGATGATCGTTCACAAGAGCCAGGTGTGTGCGGATAAAGCTACGCAGTTTGTCAGCGCACTCCTTGTCCTTAGCAATGGTTTCGTTCATTGCTGTGCAGACCTGTTTCATGCGCACTTCAAAGAGTGAGATTAAGAGGTCATCTTTGCTCTTGAAGTAGAGATAGATTGTGCCGTCGGCAACCCCTGCTTGTTTGGCGATTTGCGAAACCTTGGCGTAGAAAAAGCCATTCTCCGCAAACACGGTCTCCGCCGCAGCAAGGATTCGCTGTCGCTTGTCGTTCTGACTGGCTTTGCCAGCTAATGAATGAGCCGTCATTCAGCGAATGAATACCAGAGCGTGACGCAGAGTGTCAAGCCGGCAAAGGGACGACCTTCGGGGTTCGCTCAGCTTAGCTGCTCCCGATTTGCAAACGTGCTAAGAAACCGGGGTGAACGCGAAAATTCTACCTTCCTTGAGCATTCTAGCCTTGGCTTCGGCGACCGTGTTGGGCGCTTGTAAAGACAAACCAGAGCCATCACAAGCTGCCGCCATCGAGCAATCGTTTGACGAGAGCGAGGTTCCTGAAGGCGAGCGCAAAGCAGTTCCAGGCGTGGACCTATCTCAGCTTGATACGTCAGAGGCTGCGCGCTTCGAAAAGCTGATTGATACGCTCTCCTCTCCCTGCGGCAAAGCTCATTCTCTGCGAACTTCTCGCAATACCGACAGTTCGTGTAACCGTGCATCCTTCGCAGTCGACTATGTGTTTGCGCTAGTAAAGGATGGCGGAACGGACAGCGAAATTCGAAAATTCTATGACTTGCGATTTCGAGACTCTGAGGAGATCAAGTTAGTTGTCAGTTCGGATGAACCCCATCATGGGCCAACCGATGCTAGCGTGGTCGTTGTAGAGTTTTATGATTACGGCTGTCCGGCCTGCGAGAACTTCAAGCAAGTGCTCGACGTATCCCTGAGTGAGTACGAAAATGATGTTGTGGTTTACTACAAACAGTTTCCCTTGCCCGGGCATACTGATTCCCCCGGAGCTGCACAGGCCGCCATCGCTGCTGGCAGGCAGGGTAAGTTTGACGAAATGCATCAGCTTCTCTTTGCCAATCAGCATTCGCACAAGATGGACGATTTAGAGACCTATGCTGGCGAACTCGGTTTGGACATGGCCAAGTGGAAGAGTGACTACAAAAGCGCCGCCGCTCTGGTTGAAAAGCACCGCAGTCAGGGCAAGGAAGCCGGTGTTTCCTCGACGCCTGTGACCTATATCAATGGCAAGCGCTACGAGGGGCCACCATCACCCAAATATTTCAATATGTGGCTTGAGCAGTCCCTTGCGGAGGCAATCTAATGATTCGGTGTTTTTCTAAGATGAAGTTTGTCCTGCTCTCGCTCGCTCTCTCGGGGGCATGCGGTGGTAGCCAGGATAGTGGCGCAGCAAGCGAATACAGCGGGATTGAGAGCAGCTTTGCCAAGAAGGAGGAGCCCCAAGCGCCAGCCAAGCCGGCTAAGAAATCGACACAACCAGTTGAGGGGGTGGACATAGCCGCGTTGGATGGTGAACTTGCCACTCGTTTCAATGCATTGCTAGATTCTCTGGCATCTCCCTGCGGCAAGGCTCATTCCCTGCGAACTTCTCGCAATGAGGATAGCTCCTGCAAGCGCGCGCCATACGCTGTGTCCTACGCCTACGAACTTGTAAAAGATGGCGCTGACGACGACCAGATCAAAGACCTACATCGGCTGCGGTTTCGCGATGCGCCGATTCAAAGTTTCCGCTACGACCTTTCCGCACCGCATGCCGGAGATGCCAATGCTCCTGTCAAAGTCGTCGAGTTTTTTGACTACGGCTGTCCGGCGTGTGCCCGCTTTCACCCACTTCTCGAAACGGTTGCTACGGACATGAAAGGCGATGTCGTTATCTACTTCAAACAGTTCCCACTTTCGAGTCACAAGGATTCGCCTGGAGCTGCGCAAGCCGCGTTGGCTGCCCATAAACAGGGCAAGTTCGGTGCTATGCATCTGATACTTTTCGAGAACCAACACGAGCATCTGATGATGAACCTCGTCGACTACGCCAAGCAGATAGGCTTGGATATGTCGAAGTTTCGCAAGGACTACATCGAGGCAGAAGCGCTGGTAAAAGCCGACCGGGCAGAAGGCGAGCGCGCTGGAGTAAACGGTACCCCTGCGGTGTACATCAATGGCCGAGAATACGAAGGTCCCGCCCAGCCCAAGTACTTCAAAATGTGGGTAGAAGAAGCTCGAGAAGGAGCGATCTGATAGTATTGGCGGGGATCGCTGAATGTTCAGCCCATTGCCCCGTCGAAAGATTTGTATGACCAAGCCTAGCCGCTCTCTGCTCCCAATACTCGCATGTTGTGTCGCTTTACTTGGATTGGGGAGCTCCAGCGCGGAGGCAAAAGTTCGCAAAGGGGACAGACCGAGCAAATTTGTATCGGTTAAAAACGGAGCGGGCAAAAAGGTTCAACTCAAGTCCTACAAAGACCGCATCGTTGTACTCACCTTTGGCGCTAGCTGGTGTAAGCCCTGCAAAAAAGAGCTTCCCGCCTTTGAGAAGCTAGCTCGTAAATACGACTCCAAGAAGGTCATCTTTTTGGCAGTGAATGTCGACAGCGACTCTGCCAAGGGCAAGGCGTTTATGAAGAAAGCCGGGCTCAAGCAGGTTTATGCGCTCTACGACCCAAAGTCATCTACGGTTGAATCCTTCGATCCACCGACAATGCCTTCGACTTTTATTATCAAGCGCGGCATCGTCAAGCATGTTCACGCTGGCTATCGCAACGGTGACGTCCAAAAAGTCGCCAAGATGATCGACGCTGAATTGCGCTAGTGTCCGAGGACATCTGAAAGAGTTGAGCAACAAAGAGTTGAGCAACAATTGGTCGACTCTCTAGCCTTCGGTCGCCTGGTTGAGTGCTTCGGCCTGGGCGTGAGCTGTCAAGGCGCTGATGATGTCATCCAGGTCACCGTCTAGAACACCTTTTAGATTGCGTTTACTGAGGTTGATGCGGTGATCGGTGAGACGGTCTTGGGGGACATTGTATGTCCGAATCTTCTCTGAACGGTCTCCGGTTTTCACCAAGGCGCGGCGCTGACTTCGCTCGCTTTCCTCTTGTTTGGCAAGCTCAGCTTCGAGAAGGCGTGACCTGAGAACTCGCAGCGCAGAAGCTTTGTTCTTGTGCTGTGACTTCTCGTTCTGGCAAATCACGACAGTGCCCGTTGGGATATGGGTAACCCGGACAGCAGAGTCTGTGGTGTTAACCGACTGACCACCAGGGCCACTGGAGCGGTAGACATCGAATCGCAACTCGTTTTCGTTTAGCTGCACATCCACCTCTTCGGCTTCTGGCAAAACGATCACAGTTGCAGCTGAGGTGTGAACCCGGCCTTGGCTCTCCGTACTGGGAACTCGTTGAACCCGGTGCACACCGCTCTCGTACTTGAGGAGCGAATACACATTCTTGCCTTCAATGAGTACGATGACTTCTTTGAAGCCGCCAGAGGTGCCCTCGGTGAATGAGAGTTGTTCTGTACGCCAGCCTTTTTGTTCAGCGAAGCGCATGTACATTCGAAAGAGGTCACCAGCGAAGAGAGCGGCCTCGTCACCACCTGTTCCGCCTCGAATCTCAAGTAGGATGTTCTTTTTGTCGAGTGGATCTTTTGGCAGGAGCAGGATTTTGATCGATTGCTGCTGTTTGGAGATTGAGTCTTCTAGCTCAGAGATTTCCTCTTTGGCCATCTCACGCATTTCAGCATCATCGCTCTCGCCTAACATTGCTTTGGCCTGCTTCAAATCGTCCTCTGTTTTGAGGTAGATTCTCCACGCACTAACCATGTCGTCGATGTCCGAATACTCCTTGCTGAGCTTGGCAAATTCGGCACGTTTGCCAATGATTTCAGGGTCTGCCAACAGAGAGGAGAGCTCGGCGAACCGACGCTCCAGCCCGGCCATCTTTTCGCGAAACGCAGCTTCTTCGAACATGTGGCTACGCTACCAGAGGCGAACATCGCCAAACGATAAATTTGGTGACTATTGCCAGGATGTTTTCACCGGAGTGGTAAACTTTTCCTTCGGACAAATTCAGTGAATCCGGACGCAAAAAATCAAGGCTACCCACGTTGGGTATGCCTTGATGAAAATAACCTTAAAAAAGGTAAGAAATAGGAAACTCTTGGCCGACTGTCTTCCGCCTGCGCGAACAGACGGACAGACAAAACGAGAAGACTAGGAGTCGCTTGGTGTAGTTTCGACGGTTTTTTCGTCGCGCTTGTACTTGCGGTTGAAACGCTCAACACGTCCTGCCGCATCGACAATTTTTTGCTTGCCCGTAAAGAACGGATGGCAAGCGCTACAAACTTCGACCTGAAAGTCACTACGTGTACTGCGGGTGTCATAAATGACTCCACATGAACATGTGATGGTGGTCGGAGTATACTCTGGGTGATTTGCTGAAGCCTTCATACTAGGTACCTACTAGATGGGTAGAGCGCGGTATATAGCAGAAAGATCGCTAGCCGGCTACGAGTGTTTGCGTATCTATTGTAAAAAATACAAGCGCTATCTGGTTAATATCGTTACTAGAAGCCAGTTCCGAGAAAAGTTTCTAGAAAATGGTGATCTGATTCAGAGCTGAGGAGGGCATCTTCCATCGCTTTGAGCTCAGATACGGGCTGGCCATCGAAGCCGTGGCGCAACTTGGCAAGTAGTGCGCGTTCCTCGGCATTGAGAAAACGCTCTTCATCGCAGTTCCTCATTGCTTCAGCGAGCGGCAATGCACATCCTTCGGCTGCAGCCTGTGCCGAGAGGTGAACTGTCGCGTTGGCAGTACCGGAAAGCTCTTGTCGCAAATAGTCGTCAACCGGCTCGTTGGCATCGCGCAGGATAGCAATGAGAGTAACCGAGCCCGAGTCTTCGATGTTGCGTCCAGTGGCAAAGATCCGCTTGGCATACTGAACGCCTTTGAAATTCAATCCAGCGGGCAGGTTAACCATTCCTGATGGAGCATTTTGGCTCGCGGCTTGTGCCAGGCGAGACAGAGAATCCACTAAGACCAACACATCCTCGCCCCGATCGGCTTTTTTTCGGGCGTTCTCGAAGACCATTTCTGCCAGTTGGGTATGTCTCGCAGCCGGTTCATCAAAGGTCGAGGAAACCACCGCACCAATATCGGCGTCTTGGAATTCACTCACGACCTCAGGACGCTGCGCCACCAGTAAGGTTAGCAAGCGTATCGGACTTTCGTCCGCGTAGGCTGCCTTCGCAATCTCAAGAAGTACGGTCGTCGATTTGGATTGCGGCGGGGCAAAAAGCAGGACTCGTTGGCCCTTGCTAACCGGACACAGCATTTGCCACAAACGCGCGCAGAGGTTGTTTGGGGCAAAATACAGTCTCTCCGATGGGTGGATTGCCCGCGAGGGCGCCATGTTTACCGGGTTTACTTTGTCCGTAGAAAGATTGTTAACCGAGTCGACCCGCAGCAATGCGAAGTAGCGCTCACTCTCGCGAGGCGGGCGAACTTGTCCAATAATGGTGTCCCCCGTGCTAAGCCTGAAACGCCGGATTTGCGACGGTGATACGTAGATATCCTGAGGAGAGGGCGTGTAGTCGCTGTGGGAATTTCGCAGAAAGCCAAAACCGTCGCTGAGAATCTCGAGGGTGCCCGTGCCCGAGATCGTCCCACCCGATTCGCTATGGGAGCGAAGAATGGCGAGGAGAATTTGGCCTGAATCCATGTCGTCGCTAAGAGCGAGATCAAGGGATTTGGCTTTGGCGCTGAGCGTGCCATGCGATTGGCTTTTGAGTTCGTTGAGGTTCATCAGACTGCGGGGCGGCTTGTATCAGCTTTTGTTGTGATGCAAAACACTCAATTGGCGCTCGGGCCAATCCTCAAGAGATCGGTCATAGAATACATTGCTGGAGTTTTATTCGACACCCAGCGTGCAGCGCGCAGTGCCCCGTGGGCAAAGACACTTCGTTTCTGGGCGCGATGGGTGATTTCAATTCGCTCTTGATCGGCGATCAAATAGGCGGTGTGTTCGCCCACGATATCTCCACCCCGCAACGCCAATAGCCCAATTTCGTTTTCTCCTCGCGGGCCAATCATACCGTCTCTAGAGCACTGTTTGCTGGTTTCAAAATCGATTCCTCGTCCTTGGGCAAGCGACTTCCCAAGCGCCAGTGCGGTTCCTGAAGGAGAGTCGACTTTGTTGCGATGGTGCAATTCCAAGACCTCCATATCGTAGTCCGGGCCGAGGGCTCTTGCAGCGATCTCGGCTAGGTGAAGTACCAGGGCCACGCCTGGGGAGAAGTTGGCAGCGACGAACACCGGGGCTACTTGGGACAAGGTAGCCAGAGCGTCTAAAGCGTTTTTGTCCAGGCCGGTAGTACCGACGACGGCAGCCGTCTTGTGCGCAATAGCGGCCCGGGCGAGTTGTTCGCTAAGGGCAGGAGTGGAGAAGTCAATATACACATCGCTCGCGGCGAGTGCTGCATCTACATCGTCGGTTAGCAGTACACCGTCGGCTAGATAGCTCGGACGCTTGCTCACGTCACGTACCAACGCGCTGGACAAGGACGCATCGACCAGGTCCGACGCTAGCATGGCCACTTGTGCCCCCATACGGCCGGAGGGGGCAATCACACACAGCCGGGTCACAGCATGCCTTCGCTAGTAAGCTGCTTTCGCAGAAGAGCTCGAGTCGCGTCCGAGGCTGGCACAAGTGGCAAGCGAATCTCGGGGCCGATAGTACCGAGGATTTCCATCGCCGCCTTGACGGGAATGGGATTGCTCTCGACAAAGAGTAAACTCGCCAAGGCCTGATACGAGTAGTGGTGCTTGCGCGCCTTTACCCAATCGCCTTTCTCCGCCGCATTGCACATCTTCACAACTCTGTCCGGGACAATGTTTGAGACCACAGAGATGGTCCCTTTGCCACCCAAAGCGAGAAGTGGAAAAGCGGTGAAATCGTCTCCGGAGAGCAGATCGATGGAGTCGCCACACAGCGTGAGGATTTCGCTGGCTCGTCGCATGTCACCCGTAGCATCTTTGATGGCTACGAATTTGTCTGATTCTGCGAGCCTGGCCACGGTTTCGACGTGCATGTCACACGAGGTTCTACCCGGGACGTTGTACAGGACTATGGGCAGGTCCGTGGCTGCCGCAATTGCTGAAAAATGCTGGTAGAGCCCCTCTTGAGTCGGCTTGTTGTAATACGGCGTAACTTGCAGGAGGGCATCGGCACCGACCTTTGCACTGGCCTGACTTAGCGCGACTGCTTCTCGGGTGCTATTGCCGCCTGCTCCAGCGACTACTGGAACTCGGCCTGCTGCGATTCGGACAGTGGCTTCGATGACACTGAGGTGTTCGGGGACAGATAGGGTCGCGGATTCGCCTGTGGTTCCAACAGCGACAATCGCGTGAATGCCGGCCGAAATTTGCGCTTCCAGCAGTGCTTCGAGGGCATCAAAATCGGGGGCATCATCCTTCATCGGAGTGACGATGGCTGTCATTGCGCCTTGTAGTTTCATGGTCGGTCGTTCGCTTTCTACTGAAGGAGTTTTCGAGTCTGCTCGATGTCACTGTGAATTTGCGCCAAGAGGGCGTCTAGACTGTCAAAACGCTCTTCGTCTCGTATATGTTTCACAAAAGAGACGCGCAGTCGTTTTCCGTAGAGGTCGCTATCGAAGTCGAGCAAGTGCGGTTCCAAGGTGAGTGCGCCACCCAGGACAAAAGTTGGGTTGGTTCCCAGACTAGTGGCGGCCATATATTCCTCGCCACTCTCTAAAATGGTCACACGGGTCGCATAGATTCCCGGACGGGGTAGAAGCACTCCACCGGCGTCGATATTGGCGGTGGGAACTCCAATTTCGCGGCCACGTCCGGCACCTCGCACAACCACGCCATCGACATCGTAGTCTCGTCCGAGAAGTGTATTGGCCAGCGATAGATTACCTTCGATCAGAGCGCGCCGAATTGCGCTGCTGGAAGCTCGGTGCTCGCCGCTAGTAACTGGCTCAATCACTTCCACCGTGAAATTGTGCTTTATACCCGCCTTTCGAAGGCTTTCAATGTCACCCAGGCGTCCGGTTCCATAACGAAAATCATCTCCGACTACCAAGTGCCGGACGCCGAACAATTTGCCTAGAATGTCCTCCGTGAACTCGGCGGCGGTGATTGCTGCGAACTCCTCGCCGAAGTTCTCGGCAATACAAACGTCGATACCCAGGGCTGCCAATAACTCGTATTTGCGATCTGCCAAGCTAAGCCTTGGAGGCAGCCTATCGGGCGCCAGGTAGGTTGCAGGATGTGGTTCGAAAGTCATCACAACCGCGTCTCCTCCCAGCCGGTCCGCGGCTTGGCGAGTTTGGCCCAGGAGCCGTTGATGGCCGAGGTGCACACCATCGAAGTTGCCGATGGT
>JAESTW010000578.1 GCA_016763395.1 Kofleriaceae bacterium | reverse complement strand
TCACAAGTAACGCCAAACTCGAAGCAGCGGAAAGAAGAGAGGAAGCCGACTGCCGAGTTGATGTTGTCCAGGCTTGGATCGCTATTGAAAATGCTCGGGTCCTTGGCCGAACAATCGTCCTCATCGGTAATGATGATGACAGCGAGGAAGGCTTCAGGTCTCAGGAAGCCAGTGTTTTGGCCACTTGTGTTGTCCAGGGCGAGACGCATGGATTCAAGAGGTTGCTCGAAACCGCAACCATTGACACCCAGCTGAGCGATACATGAGAAGGCTTCTGAGAGTCCACCGGCGTAGTTCTTAGTCCGGTTGCCCATTTCATCGCCGATGTCGGAGATCCATTTGTCTGTTGGAGTCGAACAACCAGCGGGACCAACCGCTGCGTTTTGCAGAACGCCGTTGTCACCGTTACCAGTACAACCGGTGATGTTGTACGGACCAGCACCCAAATCAGTGGTGATGACACCGATGTGGATATTGGGCAAACCACCCTCAATGTTGTTCAAAACGTTGATGAAGTTGCCGAAGTTTGCTGCCAGAGAGATTTGCTCATCTCGCATGGAGTTGGAGTTATCGATGACAAACAAGATGTCCAAGTCACGATTGACCTCAACCGGAATCTCTTTTTCTTGTTCTTTGTTTTGTTTAGGATCAACACGGGCTACTTCTCGATCGGTACAAGCGACCAATGAGACGGTAGTGGCAAGAAGAGCAGTTGCGAGAAAACTAGATACGATGCGCATAGGTTTTGTGTGACTCCTGGAAAAAATAATGGACCGATAAAGAAATGAATCGAGCTGCGAACTAAAAATCAGATTTTGACAATTAGTAGAGGTTGATACTAGGCAAAGCAATACTTTGGCCAAGTTGTATATTGAGTAATTACAGTATGTTGCAGCTGATGTTCTTGGAGAGAGTCCCCCTCTGTGCCAACAAAGTTTACATTAGATCAACTATGTTGGCATGGGATGTTTGCTCTGTTCAGAACGCCGCATAGTAGATCAGTCTTTATGCCAGAGTCCAGACTGCTTATCGCATTGATCGAATATCGACGATCGCTGTGGTCCAGAGGACTTATCCACAGAGAATCTGAGAATCGGTACTTCGTCCCCAATAACTGCGATTCTTTTGAGACCCATGATACGATGCCAAATGGCTTAGAGGCCTGGAATGCCCAATGAATAAGGTTCTTATCTGCGGAGAGGAAGGGGAGCTCACGGAGCTTCCGGTGCAGTTGCGCTCTCTTGGATTTCAACCGACAGCAACAACCTGCTCTCAAACAGCGAGTATTGCCTGTAAAGATCAGCAAGATTTTGATGCGATCTTTGCTCACTTTGGCGAGTTCGAGCATGGCGCTGCATTGGCAGATGTCTCGCAGTACCGGGTGGGATTGGCTTTTCCCAAGGAGATACAAGAGGTTGTTTCTGCAATAGGTTCACAGATTGACGATTGCCTACTTTTACCGGTGGCCGTGCAGGAATTGCGTTTACTTTTTGCTCGGCAAGCCAGCAATCGATCGCCTGTGCAACATGCGTCACAGAGTCACCCGAAAATCGTAGGGATCGATGGCGGATTGTCGAAGGCGTGGAGAATTGTCGAAAAGGTGGCGCGGCATGACACCAACATATTGATCACAGGTGAGAGCGGTACGGGCAAGGAGCTGTTTGCAGAAGCAATTCACAGCAAAAGCGGTCTGCCCGGGCCATTTGTGGCGATAAACTGCGCAGCAATTCCAATAGGACTCATGGAATCGCAACTCTTTGGCCATACCAAAGGGGCGTTTACTGATGCTCACAGTGACAAAGAGGGGGTATTTGCCAAGGCTCACGGAGGCACCCTTTTCTTAGATGAAGTTGGCGACTTTCCCCTGGAGATGCAGGCTAAATTGCTTCGTGCTCTTCAAACTGGCGAGATTCAACCGGTTGGGGCAGAGCAAACCCAGCAGGTCAAGGTTCGATTGGTTTCGGCAACCTCAAGAGACTTGGAGTCGATGGTCGGCACTGGCGAGTTTCGAGATGACCTTTACTACCGCCTGGCAACGATTCCCATTGTGTTGCCACCACTTCGCGAGCGCCGGGCTGACGTTGCGCAGTTGATTGACTTGGCACTCGCTCGGTATAGCGAAAAACACGAGGTTGTTCGGGTGCTTGGAGATGAAGCCAGAGGGCATCTCACGAGCGCAAATTGGCCGGGAAACGTCCGGCAGCTTCACAATGCAATCGAGCGATTGGTAGTTTTGGCGGAGCAAGAAGAGATAACTGCTCAGCTTGTGAGGGACGAAATTGACTTGGTTGGAACGAACCCGCCAGAGCTAGTCATAGAGCCGCGTTTGAAAGATTTGTGTCTCAAAGAAGCGCTGCGTCTGGTCGAGGCTCAGCTAATTTCTGAGGCATTGCGGGACAGTCAGGGAAAGCGTGCCGAGTGCGCCAAGCGCTTGTGTATTTCGCCTCGGACCCTGAGTTACAAGTTAAAAGAGCACAATTTACAGGGCAAGGAAATCTTCAATGGGTAGGCAGCGCGTGCAAACGATGGTTGGCCCTGCTTTCTTTTGGCGGTTTTTTTGCGTTATGCGGAATATCAACCTACAGTGTAAGACAAGCAACCACAGCGTGGTTAAGTAACTTACAAGGTGCGCAAGGTACTATGGCAAAACAAATAATCGGACTTGATATTGGCTCCAGCAGCGTGAAGGTTGTTCAACTTAAACGTCGAAAAAAAGACATAGAGTTACAGGCATTTGGAATGGAGCCCCTGCAACCACAGACAATCGTGGACGGAACTATCATGGATCAAATGGCCGTGGTGGATGCGATTCGCACGCTGTGGAGTCGGCTTCGCCTGCGAGGCAAAGATGTAGCGGTGGCAATCGCTGGTCACTCGGTGATTATCAAAAAGATCAGCGTTCCCAAGATGAGTATGGCGCAACTTGATGAGCAGGTGCCCTACGAAGCAGAACACCACATTCCCTTCGCCAAAGACGATGTAGAGCTCGATTTCGAAGTTGTGGTCGAGAGCAACGCCGCAGGAAAAATGGAGCTGCTCTTGGTCGCTGCCAAAAAGGAAGTGGTGCAGGACTACGCAGGAGTTGTACGAGACGCCGGTCTCAATCCTGTGATCGTAGATGTCGCCGCTTTCTCTACGCAAAATGCGTACGAGGCCAACTACGATTTGGCGGACAACGAAACGGTAGTGCTGATCAATATAGGTGCTTCCATTTCCAATATTAATGTTGTCCGAGGAAAAGTCAGCCTATTTACACGTGATGTCGCTATCGGTGGCAATGCGTTTACCGAAGAGATTCAAAAGCAGCTGTCCGTAGATCAGCGAGAAGCTGAGGCCTACAAGGTTGGTGGCTCCTATGATGAGCACGGAGTTGTGCCTCAGGAAGTGGAGCGAATTATTGAAGGCGTCGCGGATGTGATGGCTGGCGAATTTCAGCGGTCGTTAGACTTCTTCTTAGCAACATCTGCCGATACTGAAGTCAGCAAGATTTGTTTGAGTGGGGGAACGGCCAAAGTCTCTGCACTCGCCCGCGCTATCGAGAAGCGATCAAGGCTTGGCGTTGAGCTAATCGATTCGTGGCGCCGAATCGTGATTAGCCCCAATTTAGATACCGCCTACTTAGGCGCTCATTCTCCGGAGGCGCTAGTCGGAGTTGGACTAGCTCTACGCGCTGTAAACGAAGGATAAAGGTTTCCGAGATGATTCGAATTAACTTACTTCCCCGCAAGAAGAAGCGAAAGGCTGCCCCTATTGAGGGAGAGCAGACGATCGCTGTTGGTATGGGTATCGTCATGGCCTTTGCCGCCGGACTTTACTTTTTTGTCCATGTTCCACAACAAGATGAGCTAGATGTTCGCAAGAAATCGGTCTCAAAGATTCGACGAGACAATAAGAAGATATCTGAGATTACACAAGACTTTGATACACTCAAAGCATCGTTTGCCGCGGCCAAAAAGCAGGCTGCCTCGATCAAGCAACTCAACGACGCCCGAGCAACGCCCGCCAATTTCCTGTTTGAGCTTGCGTCGATACTGAAGCCCGGAGGTGGTCCGAGTATGACCGCTGAGATGGTGCAAGCAGTGAATCGAAATGAGAACTTGCTTTGGCAGAAGAACTGGGACCCAAGCAATGTTTGGATTGAGTCTCTTAAAGAGAAGAGTGGACAATTCACTCTCGTAGGAGCAGCTCAAAGTGACGGTGATGCCACTCAGCTTGCACACCGACTGTCCGCGTCCATGTATTTTGACAATGTTCAACCCGAAGGGTCGACGAAGAAACAAGTCAAAGCCGGTGGTACGACAATCTACAGTTTTAGAATCACCGGAAAGGTGAGGTACTAATCATGGCAAAAGAGAGTCCAATCGCAACATTGGCGGCAAAACCCATACAAACCCAGATTATGGTTTTGTGCGGAATCCTTGTTGTCCTAGGCGGGCTCTTCTATCAAATGTCGTATTCGGCAGGTGAAGAAGAGCTAGAGCAATCGGTTAGATCCTACAAGAACCTAGAGAAAGCGCAGAATGATCTCAAGATTCGCGAAAAAGAGTGGAAAGAGCTTCTCAAGGCGAAGAAGGACCTTGATCTAACCATCAATACCAACCAGGTTTCGCTTCCCAAAGACGCTGACCTCAACTCGTTTATCGACCATTTGCAAGGGCAAGCGGCAGTGGCTGGAGTCAGCTTCAAAAGCTGGAAACGGAACGACGAAGTTTCGGCAGGAGCGTACGTGAAGGTTCCAATCGCTGTTGAGGTCGTTGGTAATTTTCACCAAGTGCTCAAATACTTTTTCTTACTTGGTGAAAAGGAAACCACCAAACGAATCATTACTGTCGAGGACTTCAGCATGGTTCCCGAGAAGTCAGGAGGGCCTGACGAAATCTTACTCAAAGCTAGCTTTCGCGCCACCGCATTCAGGCAAGCCGATGGAGCCAAAACCTTTGTTGCCAAGAAAGAAGTGAAGAAGAAGGCTCCCAAGAAAAAGAGCGGCATCGACAAAGTGAAAGAAGCGAGAGAAAAACGAGAGACTCAAGTAAAGGACGCTGTCGACAAGAAAGTCCAGCCCGCCAAAGCAGCTCCGACTACAAGCGGTACTCCTAAGCCGGTCCCGACCTCTCCTAGTGAGCTGGAAGGTTCGAACAATACAGGAAGTCAGCTATGAGAATTTTACCAACAGCGATACTCGCCCTCTCTTTTGTATTTACGGGCGCCGCGTGCGGTGATGACTCTAGCTCTTCATCTTCGAACAAGCCCAAAGCGAGGGCAAACTCGAAGCGAAAGGCGAAGGCGGCGACGGTCGTGAAGGGCGAGTTTTCAACGTACCCCAAGGTGGCTATGGACCTTAGGCATAACTTGCAGGAAGGTGATTTTGTTCCTGACGTTACTGGTAAGACAAACCGTGACCCCTTTCGTTCTTGGGCACTCACTATCTCGGACGATGTCGTAACCGAAGTGATAGAAGTCGTCGATGTATGCCAGGAAAAAGGCAACGGAGTGGAATGGGAAGCCAGAAACTACTCCATTCGAGATTTGGAGCTGATTGGTATCGTGAGACGAGGACGCAGTTTTGCCCAGTTTACGGACAAAGGCGGAACGGATTCTTGGATTGTCCGAAAGGGCGATTGCCTCGGTCAGGAAAAGGCGATCATAGAAGAAATTACAGTCAAAGTGATTCGACTTGTTATTACTCCTCCAACGCCTCCCGGTCGGCCTGCACCTCCCTCACAATATCAAAACATCTCGCTCTACCCAGAAGAGCGAGAGATTGACAGCAGCATCATAAATAGCCGAACACGCGATTTACGATAAACACTTAGGGCTACACTTCGATAAGTAGCCCTTTCGATCAACTATTTTTGCCTGAATAGGCAGGAAAATTGTGTATAGCCCAAGCTCGGGCGATAATTTTTCTGCCAGTTCGGTTTCATTGATGCAATCATGCATCGGTAGAAAACTAACTCTGCTCAATGGTGAGCCAGCGTTAGGGCACGCACTCTCTATGGGTGGACCATGATGACTATATCTAAGTACAACACAGCTCGTCTTTCAGCCTCTGCAACTCTTTTGCTAGCGCTACTCGCCTTTGGCGAACCTACTGCGCATGCGGACAAGAGTGCGAAGGCTCAGAAGGTATCCAAAAGCAAAATGTCCATTGTCGGACTTGCATCGAAGACCAGTGGGGCCAAGACGACCCTGCGAATTCGAGGCGAGAGTACTCCGACATTTACGGTGTACAAACTCGAGAACCCGTCCCGGGTTGTCGTAGACATCGCCGGAGCCAGTCTGGATTCAAAACTCCGGCAACGGGATGAGAAGGCAGTTTGGAACATCAACTCATGGGCGGTGGGCCAGGTTAGTGCTCATAATATGGGTAAAACTCGTAGTATGGTACGAGTGGTTGTCGGCTTGTCGAGAAACAGCCGATACTCTGTCCGGGCTCAGGGCAATGACGTATTGGTCGAGATAACGGCCAAAGAAAAGCCAACGTCGATGTCTCCGCAAGCATTGCAATCAGCGCGGGATGCTCAAGCAAGGGCCACCCTCGATGCCAAAGCGGCGAAGGCTGCTAAGGCTGCTGCGGACAGTGCTCGAATACGCGCTCAAAAAGAGGCACTTGTTGCCCAGGCGCAATCTCGACGAGATGCGAAGGCCGCGAAAATCGCGATGGCCGAAGTAAAAAAGGCGCGGACACAAGCACGAATTGATGCCAACGCTGCAAGGCTTGCGCAGCAGACAGCAACTCGCGCTCGAGAGCAGTCACGACTCGATGCACTTGCTGTCCGGGCAGACGCAACCAAAAGGGTTGCCCTAGAACGAGCGAAAGTACGGCGAGAAGCAGAAACTGCCAGAGTCTTCGCAGCAAAGGCATCAGCTGCGGAACGAACTCGAATGCGCCGTGAGGCCAGAGCCGCGGCGGAAAAAGAGATAGCGGACGCGAGAGCAGAGGCGGCCAAGATCAGGCAAGAAGCGATTGTTTCCAATCGGAGCGCCAAGGAGCGAATTGCCAAAGCTGAGAGGCTTATGGCTCAGGCTCAGCAGCGTTCTGCGAGCGCCAAGAAGGCCAGTCGTATTGCTGCCGCTGAAATTGCAAAGGCCAGCAAGCGAAAAGACAGTGCTGATGTTGCGGAAAGAGCCGCACAGAGCCGTCAAGATGAACTTAAGAAGGCTGAGCGCGCCGCAACTGTAGCTCTGTCTAAAGCCAAGAAGGCACGTACCAACAACACAAAGAATAGCTCAGAACTGCAACGTAAGGCAGAAGCTGCAGTAGAAGTTGCTGTGACGCGGCGCCTGTCCGCAGAGCGAGCACTTCGGGTTGCAGAGAGTCGCCGAGTTGCCGCAGAGAGCGCGACTCGCACGGCTGGGCAGAAACGTCACCAAGCAGCGTTGGCTTTGCAAGAGGCCGAAGAGCAGCGAGCGGTTGCAGAGCGCAAGCGAGATGTGGCACTTGCATCCCGAAAGTCGGCGGATGTTAAGCGTCTTCACGCACAATCAACAGCCGACAAAGCTGCGTCACGTGCTCGCGATCTAAAAACACTAATTCAAGCGGAAGAACAGCGCTTCGAAGCAGCGAGAAAACTTCGTAGGCAAGAAGAATTCGCAGTTGCGAGCGCAACCCGAGCCCGACGCAATGCGGAAAGCCAGGGCATAAGTGCAAGGCAAGCGCAAGAGACTCTCAAAAGAGAAGTCAAAAAACTCGCCCTCGCTCGAAAAGAATCACGTTTGCGAACTGTAGCTGCCAAAACTGCCTCTAAGCGGGCGAACAAGGCTGCCAAGGATGGCAAAACCAGTGCAAGTGAACAAGCTCGATTGCACAAAGAGGCGAAGCGTTTGGCACTGTCCGGCAGTCAGGCAAGCAAATCACTTCGAGTTCAAGAGCAAAAACTGGTTCGTCAACGACAAGAGGTAGCAACACTTCAATCCAAGAAAACAGTCGCCGCACGAGACTTGGCCGGCCTGGAGAAGAAGGCACTCTTGGCACGGGAGCTGCGGGCTGTTGAAGAGCGCAAGCTATCCAGCCTAGCGGCAAAGCGAACTCAGATGCGCGGACAACTCGACGAGGCTCGCAGTATTCGTTTGGCAGCCAAACGTGAACTTGAGCACGCTCGCAAGGCGAGGCACGACGCGGAAGAAGCACGTGTACTCGCTCAAGCGACCGCCACAAAGGTGCATGCGGAGCTAGAGAAAGCCAAGCTAGCTAGAATGGCGGCGGAACAAAACCGCATGGAAACGGCTAGAGAAATTCTTAGAGCCAAGCAACACGAAGAAGACGCGAAGATTCGGTTTTCAACTAGTATGAAAACACGAGCCTTAGCAGAGAACGCAAAGAGTTCTGTGGTTATCGCCGAAGCTAGAAAACATGAACGCGAAGCCAAGAAGGCCCTGAAGCTCGCCAAGAGAGAACGCGAGTTGGCAGTCAAAGCGCGTCTCGACGGCGAGAAAGCCCTGAAACGCGCCAACCTTCGGGAAAAGCAAGTGTCCAAGCAACTCGCAAAGGCAAACAAAAAAGGTATTGAGATTCGGACGAAGGCAGCTGTGAATACACGCCTCCGAGAAATAGACGTAGTCGAGCGAGACAACGTAACTCGCTTGGTTATCGCGATGAGCGCACCTTCGGCTCCGATTGTAATTTCAAACCACGGCAACGAAGCGATATTGGAGATTCCAATGGCGGGCATGCGGGATGACCAAGAACGTACTCTGGATACTTCTCGTCTCGGTGGAGCGATTCGCGCGGTATCTTCGTACAGAGATCCTTCCAAGCCCGGCACGATTAAAGTGGTCGTCGACCTGAACGGAAAATCTAAAGGTGTACTGAAGAAGGTAGGAAACACGTACTATTGGGAATTCCCCAACAGGAAAGCTACCCGTACGGCTGCTGTCAAAACGAAGAGAAGGTCTAAGGTAGTCGCCTACAAGGCTCAGTCTGTAGCAGGCTATGGTTCCGCATCGAGTCCGGTCACTCAGCAAACGGTGGCACAAGTATCTCGGCGTAGACGCAAGACCTATCGCGGACAGAAGATCGATCTAGATTACAAACGCAGCGACATCCACGACTTGATGCGCCTCTTGGCTGCAGTTGGCGGAGTCAACATCATTGTTCCCGACGACATCAATGCCAAGGTCACCATTCGCTTGCGACGAGTACCTTGGGACCAGGCTCTAGACGTCATCTTGGCGTCCAAGGGACTTGGCTTCAAAATGGAAGGTCCGAAGCTCTACCGTATCGCGACTCGAAAAGAGCTTGATGCAGAGTTTGAGGCAAAGCTAGCTCGAGCTCGAGCACGGGCCAACAGTGAAGCGCCTACGCCAGAGATTTTCAATCTTAACTATGTAAACGCATCTACCGTACAGGAACAAATCTCACCACTGCTCTCATCAAAAGGCTCTGTCCAGGTCGATGTTCGGACAAATGCCCTGATTATCAACGATGTTGTTGCTAACCGAGCTCGGATTGTAGACTTGCTTACCAAGCTGGATACGCAGACACCGCAGATTCAAATCGAAGCTCGGATTGTTGAAGCTCGCAGTACCTTTGTTCGCCAGTTCGGTATTCAGTGGGGCGGTAACATGAGCGCTTCACCTGCCGGCGGCAATGCAACGGGGCTGATTTTCCCAAGTAGCATCGGTCTAGCTGGTGCGTCCGACGATGGACAAACTCCAAACGCTGGTGTTTCAGCGAATCCATCGAACTTCGCAGTGAACTTACCAGCTGCAATCGGTACAGGTTCAGGTGGTGGTATCGGGCTCTCTCTCGGCTCTGTCGGCGGAAACCTAGGGTTGAACCTGCGTTTGTCCGCCCTGGAAGATGAGGGCACTGTCCGAATCGTTTCATCTCCGAAGATCACTACTTCAAACAATATTCAGGCTTCGATTAAGTCCGGTGTTTCGATTCCCATCTCAGTGGTTTCTGCCAACGGTGTATCGACTACCTTCGTACCAGCCGACTTGGAACTGAAAGTGACTCCTCGCGTTTCGCTGCGAGACTGTGCCATATCGATGGATATCGAAGTGAAAAAGAACGAAGCCGACTTTGCCAATACCGGCGCTCGGGGTGACCCCAGTCTTTTGACCAAGGAAGCCAAAACGACAATTTTGGTTCAAGACGGTGACACATCGGTAATCGGCGGAATCTACACTCGCAACAGTGGTTCTTCGTCCTCAAAAGTTCCCTTCTTTGGCGATCTGCCGGTTATTGGCTGGTTCTTCAAGAGCACTCGTGAGAACGACGAACGAACAGAAGTTCTGATTTTCATCACTCCGAAAATCACCAACAGGGCTTTCTTGCCCTGTGGTGAGTAGTCGCGCTCGCCTCGCATGTCTGGAATCTTTCTCATTGGCTTTATGGCCTCCGGCAAGAGCCAGGTTGCGAAGCGTCTAGCGAAGCGATTGTCTATGCCCTTTGTCGATCTAGATATGCATATTGAGTCCCAAGCCGGACAAAGTATCGCCGCGATTTTTCAGTCTGGTGGAGAAGTAGAGTTTCGCCGACTGGAGAGAGAGGCGCTCGCTTCTGTCTTAGCGGGAGTGCCGTCGGTTGTTGCAACCGGTGGCGGGTGTGCGTGCTCTTTTGACAATCTTGAGCGAATGAAGGCAGCCGGAAGCGTCATTCATCTGTCCACCCCACTGTCGACTTGCTTGTCTAGGGCGAGCGAGGAGTCTGCTTCGTCTGCGCTTTCAGGCAGGCCACTTCTCTCCCAGCCGCACGAGGATATAGAATCTCTGTACAGGGCGAGAGCACCGATTTACAGAAGAGCTCAGGTCAGCGTAAGTACCGAGGCCAAGACCCCTGATATGGTCGCACTAGACATCGAGTTGGCGCTTCAAAGCGCCGATATGGCTAGTGTGAACTCGGACGAAATCGCGGTAGTTGCCCTGCAAGAGCGCAGCTATCCTGTCGTCGTCGAGCCGAACTGTCTGCAGAACTTGGGAACAGCACTTCGCGAGAAGCTGCCCAAGTGCAAAACGGTAGGACTCATAAGTGATGACAAGGTCTTTGCTCTCTATGGCGCCAAGGTGCGACAGGTTCTGGAAGCATCGGGGTTTCGAGTGGAGGAGGCTGTGGTTCCAGCGGGGGAAGAGAGCAAGGAGATTGGGGTGTTTCAATCTCTGAGTGAAACTCTTATCGGAAAAGGACTCGACCGTAGCTCTGTAATTGTGGCGCTCGGTGGTGGTGTGGTCGGAGACCTTGCTGGTTTTGTCGCAGCGTCTTTGTTCCGCGGCATCGCTCTCGTGCAAGTTCCGACGACACTCTTGGCCATGACTGATTCGTCGATTGGCGGCAAGACTGGCGTCAACTCTGCTTTAGGTAAAAATCTTATAGGCGCATTTTGGCAACCCAAGTTGGTCTGGGCGGATCCATTGACATTGTCTACGCTTCCCAAGCGCGAGCGGGTGGCAGCCTTTGGCGAACTCGTAAAGTACGCGCTCTTGGACGACGCGATTTGGCCGCTGGTAGTTCGCTGTGCACAACACATTGGTGATGAGAGCGGGCAGGGATTTGTTGTAGAAGACGTGCTGAGTGAGCTAATCCGTGCTTGCGCTGCTTTGAAGGCAGCGATCGTGTCCGCCGACGAACGCGAGAGTGGATTGCGGGCCACGTTAAATTTGGGGCATACCGTCGCGCATGCAATCGAATCGGCCGCCGGGTACGGTTCAGTATTGCACGGAGAGGCCGTTGCACTGGGACTCCTCGCGACTTGCAGAGTGTCTCATGCACTGGGATATTGTTCGGACGAACTTGAATCCCAAGTGAGTAAGATTCTTGCCACAGCAGGACTAGATGTTGAACTGGAGCCTTGGCTTCGGAACGAAGTTTTAAACCGTATAGGTGTGGACAAAAAACGCACAGGTAGCAGAGTGCGTTTTGTTGTCGTGAGCAAGCCAGGCGATATTCGTCTGCATGAAATCGAGTTAGCTGAACTAATCAGCTTGTTACAAAAAGACTAAGCCAGACTAAGCCCTTGGGCGCTTTGATAAGCGCTACTTTCTTAGGGTACAATACTTAAACGCAGGAGTTCGAAGATGAAGCAATCAACCATTCCAATGACACTTATTCTAGCTAGCGCCCTTATCGCGCCATTGATGGGATGCGTGGATGCCGCAGATTCTATCGTGATTCTCAACAATCAAGTGCCAGAGGCAGGCTGCATACTCAAAGCGGGCACTAACGAGCCATTCTTTTCTCGCGGCCAGATTGATGTAGTCGATCTCAGTCAAACCAACGGGTATCTCTTCACGCCAGTGATCCTAAATCGCGCAGTAGGAAACGATTCGAGTGACTCGCTATTTTTCGCGGAAGGAGCCAACGTTGACTTGGAATTTATTCCAGACTTCTTTAGTGAAGACGAGTTGGCTCAACTCAAGGCCGATGGCAACAGCCGCTTCCTCCAAGAGTTCAGTGGCTCGGTGGCTGCCGAAGGAACCGGTACATTTGATTTCGAAATTATTCCTCGGACGATGCTGAGCGCAATTGCGGCAAAACTCCAACCAGGCGACTCCACCCGGGTTTTAGCCAAAGTAGAAATTGTCGGTAAGATCGGCGGAGGCGGCGTATCTTCTCAGCTTTTTTCTTACCCTGTTGATGTGTGCAATGGCTGCCTAGCTAATAATCTGGGAACTTGTGACCAAGTGCCGCTAGACCTGGAGATTCGGGCTGGCGGATCCTGTCAACCGCTACAAGATGGTGTTGCAGATTGCTGTACTAGGACTGATGGCGTTCTGATTTGTCCGGCTATCTCTACAGCCCTGCCACCAGAACTCTAGGACCTGGTGTTAAACGACTTACTGAGTTTGAACTAAACGCTACCGACCAAAGGGAAATACCGTGTTCGCAGAACAAATACAAAACGTAGTTGATAAAATTGATGGTAGTATCGGTGGGCTCATTATGGGCCTGGACGGTATCGCGATAGACCAATATGTTGCCGGCGGAAAGGACTTTGACGTCAATACTATCGGAATGGAGTTTTCGTATATTCTGACGCAAGTTAGAAAAGCGGGCGACATCCTCGAACTCGGTGGTATGTCCGAAATGGTCATTAAGTCGGAAGGCATTACTCTATTGATCCGCATGTTGACGGAAGAGTATTTCTTGGCGATTCTCTTGGAGCCCAATAGCAACTGCGGCAAGACGCGGTTTTTGATGCGTCTAGCCGAGACCAATTTGCGCGCTGAGTTGTAGACCTCTGCGTTGTAGACCTCTGCGTTTGTAGCCCTCTGCGTTTGTAGCCCTCCATGGTCCCAAATACCGTGATCCAAATACTCGTTATCCACGGGCCCAATCTGAATCTGTTGGGCACGAGAGATCCCTCTGTTTATGGAACAACTACCCTCGACGACATCAACCAAGAGTTGATGCGGCGCGGCAAAGAACGAGGCGCCGTTGTCAGCTTTGTGCAGAGCAACATCGAAGGCGAGCTGGTTAATGCGATTCAAGGCGCCGCTGCCAGCTATCAGGCGTTGCTAATCAACCCTGGAGGGTACTCCCATACAAGTGTGGCCATCCGAGATGCGCTGGATGCGTGTGCCCTACCAGCGGTCGAGTGCCACCTATCGAACATCCATGCCCGGGAAGAGTTTCGTGCCACGTCGTTAACGGCTGCCATGTGTATCGGATTAATCAGTGGGTTTGGGGCTGAAAGCTACTATCTGGGCCTAGACGCTGCCCTTGCTCATGTGGAAGGGTTGCGCTCCCAATGAGTTCTTCACGAAGCGCTACAAAAAAATCGTCGGCCAAATCGTCAGCCAGTCGCAAGACCACGGCTAAAAAGACGGCCGCCTCCAAGTCATCCACCAAGTCATCCGCTGCAAAAAAAACGGCTGCAAAAAAGATCTCTAAGAAGTCCAAAATCGCTGCTAAGAGTTTTTCTGAAGAAACGACAGAAGATCCGACAGTCGCAATGAGCCGGTCTCTTGCTCAAATCGTTGAGGCGCACGAACTCAGTGAGCTTATCATTGACAATGAGTCGTTGACGTTGACCATTCGGCGTGGACCACACCATACAGTGACAACCGCTGGAACCCACGCGGTACACGTTCCTATGGCAGCTCCAATGCACGCTCTGGCTCCGGCCGCAGCACCCGCTGCTGAACCCGCTCCTGTTGTAGATGACAACCTACACGAGGTTACCTCACCATTTGTCGGTACTTTCTATCGAGCACCAAACCCGGACGCATCTTCGTACTGCGAAATCGGACAACGAGTGGAAAAGGGCCAAGTGCTCTGTATCATCGAAGCGATGAAGCTCATGAACGAGATCGAGGCGGACGCGGCAGGAATCCTCGAAGCCATTTTGGTCGAGAACGCAGAGCCTGTTGAGTACGGTCAGCCTCTTTTCAAGATCAAGGCATAAGACCCGATGTTCAAAAAGGTTCTAATCGCAAATCGCGGAGAGATTGCACTTCGAATTATTCGCGCGCTGCGGGAGATGCGAATTCGCTCGGTGGCAGTCTATTCACAAGCCGATGCCGATGCGCTACACGTCAAGTTTGCGGACGAAGCAGTGTGTATTGGTCCGGCATCTAGCACTCTGAGTTATCTCAACATCCCTGCTATTATCAGTGCTGCAGAAGTAACTGGCGCTGATGCAATTCATCCTGGCTACGGATTTTTGGCCGAAAATGCTGAGTTTGCCGAAGTCTGCAAACGTTGTGGCTTTACTTGGATTGGTCCTCAACCAGAGCTAATGCGGCTCATGGGCGACAAAATTAGCGCTCGAGCAGCGATGGTCGAAGTTGGTGTCCCAGTACTGCCGGGCAGTGGAGAATTAAAGACGCAAGAAGAGCTCCTAGCTGCCGCTGACGAAATTGGCTTTCCTATCATCCTAAAAGCATCAGCTGGTGGTGGTGGGCGCGGCATGAAAATTGTCTACGAAGCCAAAGACTTGGTCAACGCCTGGGAAACTGGTCGGACAGAGGCAAAGGCCGCTTTTGGCAACAGCACCATGTACATGGAGCGCTATTGCGAAAAACCTCGCCACATCGAAGTGCAAGTCGTTGGGGATTCTCACGGCGGCGCGATGCACTTGGGTGAGCGTGAGTGCTCGGTTCAACGACGCCACCAAAAAATTCTGGAAGAGGCACCTGCAACTGGTTTGAGTCCAGAATTGCGGGAGAAGTTTCTCTCAGCAGCGACGGATGCTACCAAGCGGCTTGGTTATGAAGGAGTGGGAACCTTTGAGTTTTTGCTCGATGAAGACGACAGCTTCTACTTTATGGAGATGAACACCCGCCTGCAAGTGGAGCATCCCGTGACTGAATTGGTCGCTGGCGTTGATCTAGTTCGGGAGCAAATCAAAATTGCCATGGGCGAGCGTCTCTCTTGGAAATACCGAAAGCCGCGAGGGCACTCGATAGAAATTCGCATCAACGCCGAGGACTCCGAGAACTTCGCTCCGTCTCCCGGTAAAATCACTGGTCTCAATATACCTGGCGGTTTGGGAGTTCGAGTCGATAGCCATATCTATGAAGGCTACGTAGTTCCTCCACATTACGACTCACTTTTGGCCAAGCTGATTGTCCATGACACCGATAGAGATGCGGCCATTAACCGCGGCCTTCGCTGTTTGGATGAGTTTGTCATTGAGGGCATCAAAACCAACATTGCGTTCCACAAACGTATCCTCAATCATCCTGAGTTTAGGGTGGGTAAAGTCGATACTGGTTTTGTCGCTCGCCTTCTGGCCGCGAGCGGTCGATAGCAAGATGCGCCCTGCTTTTTGAGCGGACCGCAGCTTTGCCTACACAACTCAGCCCTCGGGCTGCGAGTCCGAAATTTCCACAGATTCTACTGAACACGGATCTGGCTGAGTGCAACTTGACCCGCATCTAGTGCGGGCGTAAGCTCCAGACATCACGTGGAATACCGTGGTATTGGAATTAAAACGCATTGGCCATAAACAAAAACAAGGTCATGGATGCAGGCCGAAAAGCCTACGAGAAGGGGCAATATGACAAAGCCCTTCGCGAGTATCTAAAGATCGTCAAAGAGGACCCGAAAGACGTCCGAGTTTGGCTAAAGATTGGTGACCTTTACACCAAGAAACAGTCCAACACTGAAGCCACCGAAACCTATATGAAGGTGGCGGCATACTATTCTGAGCAGGGCTTTTTCAAGAAGTCTGTTGCTGTTTACAAGCAGATCTTGCGAGTCGATCCACGACTTGTTGAGGTGAATCTCAAGCTAGCAGAACTTTACCGACAGCTCGGTTTGTTGCAAGACGCGATGCAGCACTTTGAGATGGTGGCCGCATTCTTCCATCGTGAAGGCAAGACGCAAGAGGCCCTAGCGACACTACGGCAGCTGGTTGATTTAGACCCAGAAAATGTCGCAACGCGAATCAAGCTCGCAGAAGTGTATTCCAAAGAGCAGATGGTTCCTGAAGCTGTCCGGGAGTTCACTACGACTTGTGATTTTCTGCGAAAGAATGGCCGGCAAGAAGATTTCTTAAAGGTCGCAGAGAGACTGCTCTTTCACGAGCCGGACAACTTAGACTTGTGCCGAGAGCTTGCCACGCTCTACCTAAAGCGCAACGACCCACGCCGTGCGCTAGCCAAACTACAAATTTGTTTCAAAGCCGATCAAAGTGATCCAAGTGTTCTCGCGTTGCTTGCGCAGGCATTTCAGCGTCTTGATCAAAAGGGGAAAACCGTTTCCGTTCTCAAAGAGCTCGCCCGAGTTCACACTGAGTCTGGACGAAAGAAGGAAGCCACCGAGGTTCACGAGAAGATCTTGCAGTATGTGCCTGCAGACCCTGACTCGTTAACCTTTCTGGGACGTGGTGCCAAACCCTCTGCACTGGCGGAAAACGTTGAGTTTGATGCGCAAGATATCGCTCCACCAGTTGCTCCAAAGCGCAGCCCAGTTGGCCGCTCAACGGGCTCGATGCCGATCGTCTCGGCAGCCGACAATAGCTACGAAGAGCCAGTTTACGAGGTTCCAGAAGAAGCTGAATTTCTCGACTCATCTCTGCTCGACTCGGACACCGGCGATGAGTTCCCACGTGAAGATAGTTTTGTCGCCGACTTAGAGCTTATTGAAGAAGAAGCAGCGTAC
>JAESTW010000577.1 GCA_016763395.1 Kofleriaceae bacterium | reverse complement strand
GTGGTTCTTTTCATGGCTTGGAAAAAGATTGCCTCCTGCGTAGCGGAGCTACTCGCCGCCGGACGGTCTCCTGAAACCCCTGCCGCAGTCATCTATCGCGGGACAAGCGCTAGCCAGAAAACCCTCATTTCAACATTGGAACGACTTCCCGGGGACATTGCCAAGGAGAAGCTTGTGCCGCCCCTGCTGGTGATACTAGGCGATGTCGTTCTATTGCGAAAAGAGTTGGCTTGGTTTGAATCCAGACCTCTTTTTGGCCTTCGAGTGTTGATGACCCGGTCTCCCCAGGGCGCCGGACAATACGCATCTGAGCTGCGAGAGCTGGGGGCCGAGATAGCGTTTGCGGAATGTACTGAGGTAGTAGCCGCGACGGCCGACCAAGTGAAAGGGGTGGAAACCGCAGCGCGAGAGTTGCACCGTTATGATTGGCTCTTTTTCACTAGCGCCAATGCTGTCCGGTACTTCTTTGCCGTGCTCGATGGCCTGCAAATGGACTCTCGGGACTGTGCGGGGCTTCACATTGCTGCAGTCGGACAAGCGACGGCCGGGGCACTGTCAGCGCGTGGCCTGCGAGCTGATTTACTTGCGAGCGGAAAGAGCGGGGCCGAATTGGCTCAGTTGTTGTGCAACAAGGTCAAAAACGAAGCGAAAAGCGCGCGAATTTTGTTTCCGCGCTCGGCAGTTGGCCGAAAGGAGCCGGTTGAAATTCTCGAAGCGGCGGGACTGCGATGTGATCTAGTCACGCCCTACAACAACCGGAGCATTGACGAGATTTCTCCGCTTCTTCGGGACTCTCTAGCCAAGCTCAAGGGCGGACAGATCGGTGCGGCACTGTTTTTCTCGCCTTCCCAGGTGCACGCCCTCATCCAGATCGACCCATCACTCAAGTCGCATTTGGTTGCGATCCCTGTCGTGGCCGCGATTGGAAAAACCACCGCAGCAGCCCTTGAGGGCCACGGCATTGAAGTTCAGGTGGTGCCCACAAAGCTCTCCGGCAAGAGTCTTGCTGAGCAGATTGCCTACGCCTTTTCTTCTCGCTCAGGGTAGAGAGGCAACCATCAACTGCTGAGTTGGCTAACTTGAACTCTTGTTCCCTGACCGCGCTGGTCTTTGACCAACGCTTATCGTTTCTCAACTCATCGTTTAGCCCGCTAAACTCTTCTTTCGTGCCTCATCATGAAACAAGATTTCTTCGTTTTCCTTCCACAGTAATTGATGGTCACCTCTCTAGTAGCCAACGATTGAGCGGCGCTGTAGAATCGCGCCATGCAGTATCCTGATTATCGTCCCCGTCGCCTCCGTAGAACCGAGAATCTGCGTCGGATGATTTGTGAAACCAAGTTAGACCCCGGCGACTTTATCTACCCACTCTTCCTGGTCACGGGAAAAGGTGTGCAGAAGGAAATTTCGTCCATGCCGGGCCAGTACAATCTCAGTGTTGACAAAGCAGTTGAGATGGCAAAGAAGGCCCACGGGCTGGGAATTCCGTCGGTAATCCTGTTTGCGATTCCCGAGCACAAAGACGAGGTTGGCTCGGAGGCATGGAACGACCGTGGTCTGGTCCAACAGGCAACACGGGCGATAAAGAAACAAGTCCCCGGACTCGTGGTGATCGCCGATACCTGCTTCTGTGAGTACACATCGCACGGACACTGCGGAGTGATGATCAAAGGCGAACTCGACAACGACGCCTCGCTGGAGAATTTGCAGCGTGCGACAATTTCCTATGCCAAAGCTGGTGCCGATATTATTGCGCCACCGGGGATGCTTGACGGTTTTGTTGGCGCGGCTCGAGAAGCATTGGAGACCGAAGGCTTCGAGAAGGTCGCCATTATGGCTTATTCCGCCAAATACGCGTCCGCGTTCTACGGTCCCTTTCGCGATGCTGCTGATTGTGCACCACAAGAAGGAGACAGGCGCGGGTATCAAATGGATCCGGCGAATGCCCGAGAGGCGCTGCGGGAAGTCACTCTCGATATTGCCGAGGGCGCGGACATCGTTATGGTCAAACCGGCGATGGCCTATCTCGACATTGTCCGAAGTATCTCCGACGAAGTTGACTTGCCAGTTTGTGCGTACAACGTTAGTGGCGAGTACGCGATGGTCAAAGCGGCTGCCATGCAGGGCTGGATCGACTACGACCGAGTCATGATGGAAACCTTGCTATCGATGAAAAGAGCGGGCTGCGACATGATAATCACCTATCACGCACTCGATGCGGCCAAACTCCTGGGATAGACGTAGACTGTCCGGGGCGCGCAAACGCCGCTCCGCTGGGTAGCCGATGTTTTTTGCCAGAAAAACACCGAATAACCTCCGAAGGAGGTGTACTATCTGGGACTGACATCGATTGTATACGCGATGTCTTGTCCGGACTCGTCCAACGGGCTTCTCCGAATCGTGATGGTACTGCTTTTGTCGAGAGTAAGTTCAGTCGTTAGCGAGGACTTCCACTCACCGACATCGAGCCGCCATTCCACAGGAAGTTCATCGGACCCGCTTATGAGTAATCGGTACTCGCCTTCGGCCTCGAAGAGGCGATAGACATCTTTGTCATTCTTGCGGTCCAAATAGCCACTCAAGGGCGAACCGGGCGAGAGTGAGTTTGCATCTGCACGACTGTCATTGGGCTCGGACTCAAGGCGGGTGTCAGCTGGCAAAAACATCACCTTGAGCACGTACGGGTCGCTTACATTCTCTGTGGGGAAGTCGTTGCCATCACGTACGCCGGATACCGCAACCACGATAGGGCCGTTTATTCTCCAGCGACGGAGTGACTCATTTTCTCCAACTCCAGCCTCATCGCTGTGGTTGAGTAATGTGCCACTTGTATCGTAGAGGTCGATGCTAATATCAATGTTCGGTGGTGCCGTTACCTTTACAGAAACCACTTCGCTGCCGTCTCTATTCACAGGCGAGTTAAAGCGGAAGAAGTCTTGGTCTGCCTTGGTCTTGCTGACTCGCGCTCCGATGTAGCCAGATACCTCGGTATTGCCTGCGATCAAAGTCGCTTGCCCCAGCTCGTTGTTCGGGTTGACTTCAACGGTGTGAGGTTTTTCTGGCCGGAACAATAGAAAGTACGATGCCCCGCCAAGCATTCCGAGCACCAGCATGGGAATGAAAATGAGCCGAACTAGGCGGTTGCGCTTGAGCTTTGATTCAAAGTCATCAAGGTCCCCGCGGCGCAGACGCATTTGGACATCCATACCGTGGTCAAGCTCATCTTCGAGAAGTGCCGCCACAGGGGCGTTCTTTCCCGTGGCGGTGGCCAACCACTCCGTTGGAGGCTGCCTGACATCACTGGTACTGGATCCGGTCTGCAGATCCATATAGAGGTTTTCTATATCCTGCAATAGTTCGCGAACACTTGGGTAGCGGTCGTCCGGATTTTTTGCCAAACACTTTAGAATGATGGCGTCAACTTCAGGGGGAATGTCGAGCTCGGGAAAGGTTAGGCTGGGGGCTGTAAGAGGCTCCGTCAGATGCTTTGTGAGGACACCTACGGGCGTTTTGGCGTTAAACGCATTTTCTCCAGTTAGCAAGCGGAACATCAGCGCGCCAAAGGAGTAGATGTCCGCTCGGTGATCGACATCTTCGGCCCGAATTTGCTCGGGTGACATGTAGTACGGGGTTCCCAAAATTGTACCCGCGGATGTGATGGCCGATGCGTCGTCGCGCTCGCTCAACTTTGCTAGGCCAAAGTCTAAGACCTTGATGAAGTCTTTGCCCGAGTGAGTTCAGCTCACGAGTATATTCTCGGGCTTTAGATCGCGGTGGATCACTCCGAGTGCGTGTGCCTCTTCCAGTGAACCGCAGATTTGTCCGAGCAGGGGAGCGAGAGTCTTGAAGTCCATCGGACCATCTCGGTCGATGATGGCTCCGAGATCTTGCCCACGGACAAACTCCATTACCAGGTAGAGTGCATCGTTTTCCGCTCCAAAGTCGAAGACTTGTACGGTGTTTGGATGTCCGAGACGCGAGACAGCTTCTGCTTCTGTTTGAAAGCGAATGACAACCTCGGGGTCGCTAGCCAGTTCGCTGTGGAGCACCTTCATCGCGGCAATTTTGCCCATGCGCTTGTGCTTGATTTTATAGACAACCCCCATCCCGCCTCGACCCAAGACTTCTTCGACCTGGTATCGACCATCGACAAGCTTGCCAATCCAAGGATCTTTAGCACGCCGTTTTTCGTGGTGCTGGCTTCCGATTGCAGTCACGTTTAGCGCCGAATCTTCAGAATCTTGCTCAGCCTTTTTGAGTCGCGAGGCGCGTCTCATATCTGCGCCACATTGGCCGCAATACGGTGTCTCCTTCAGAAAGGAACACTGACATTGGGGACAAATGAATTTGGCGGAGGGAGTATTCAAGCCGGCGCATAGCGTAGCGCTCGAGTGAGTACTAGGTCAATGAAGCAGCCTGATTAGGGTGAGCGAAAGCGTCGCCAGTCGATTCGTTTGCGAGAAATTGAGAGAATCAGCGCATCGCTTGTCCCTTCGCTGGGATCCAAAGAGCCCGCAATGATCGCCTGCTGTGGCGATTTCGCCGTGATCGCTCCTTGGGCCAGGAGCTTCGGAGACCGTGTTAGCCCATGAATCACTGCCCAAATAGGAGGATCGCTGCTCTGAGCACTGGCAACTTTCACACCCACAGGGATGCCGCTTTGACCCAACTCGGTCGGCAGTCCTGCCAAGGGGGCATAGGTTGTTAAAATAACTTTTCTGTCACTGTCCGGGATACTGGCGATCAACTGGTTGGCATCGTCTAGAGTGTAGATACAGCCTTCATCGCCAGAGACTAAATTGGAGGAATAGGGAATCCCAGGGAGTCCCGCCAAGAGCAGGGGGCCCATCGCAATCAGGGGGAAACTTGAACCGTCGATGACAGTTCTGCCGTCTTTGGCGAGTTCATCAATGGCCTGACGATGATCGCCCACGGACTCGCGGTCGCCCGGATACGCGATCAGGGGAACCCGCTTGTCCGAACTCAGCACGGACAGGATTGACTTGATGTCGTGTAAATTCGTCCCGAGTCCTCCCACACTGACCAATAGTTCGAGGTTTTCTGAGGAGAGCGCAGTGAGCAGCTGTGTCGTTTGAGTGATTGTGTGAGCATGAGCCCCTCGAGAATCGCCAACAAAAGCCACATGTAACGGCCCCTCGACGCTTCTATCGAGTTCTAAAATACCGTCTACTAGCGAGGTGCCCGTGTTGGCAAAGCTCGGAACCCGGCCGGGTGTACTCTTGGGGCGAGCGCAGCGGTACGGAGACGTTGTCCGCAGGGATTCAGGTATTTGCTCTCCCAGGGTCAGCCCGAGAACCCGTCCCTCCAACTCTCCATCGGTTGGCACGGGCGGTTCGTTGCAAGCGATGGCTGCCAATCCTAGAAATGCAAAACTCGGGAGAAAGCGGAGACTCTTGGCTAGCAAATGCATCGGGACTTAGTCGATCTTGGCTTTTGCGTGTGCCCAAATTTCTAAAATCTTCGGAGAGTACAACTTCGGAGACAACTCTGTTTTGGGACGCCGGGAGAGCGCTTTAGAAAAACTCGCAAGAGCGGAGTCTTCGTCGTCAAAGGCTATATACACCGCGCCCAGAAGGACAGATATTTCAGACGCCAAGCTTGCATCCAAATAGTCGGTGTCCAACGCTACCAATTCCCGCTTCGCAACGCCAAACTCGCCTGTTCTCCATGCGGCCTGAGCACCGGGAAGCACTCGCAATGCGTTGGCGCGCATCGCTTTGCGCTGAGCAATACGAGCCTTGGCATCTGCATCTTTGGGGCGCCGCTTTGACGCTTGAATTCGTATCTTTGGAACAGGTATATAAATGACCTGTCCGGCGGTGAGAGTCGGAGACCCCAGCTTATTGTACTGTTGCAGCAGTGTGGCCAGTTTCGCGTCGGCAAACAATCCCAACGCGATGTCGCGAAGTGACACTTCTCCGGTCGAGCGATAGCGAACCTGCATCGGAACGGTTAGCTCTTGTCCGAGCGCCAATGAGGATTCAGGTGTCAACCCATTGACCTCTGCCAGGTAGCCGACTTTGTTTGCATCGCCGAGGTAGGTGGCAGCGAGGCCAGCAAGGGTATCGCCCTTGGCGACTGTAATTTGTTCCGAGATGGGAATACGGAGAATCTCGCCAGGCTTTAAATCCCGTACATGATCGAGTTGGTTCTCGACCATAATGTAGATTTTGTGAACGCGGTTGCCATAGTACTCCGCAGCCAAGAGTTCCAAGGTGTCACCCTGGTGAACTCGATGTCGTTTTGAGCCCGGTTTCGCGTGAGCAGTGTCGCCGGACAATATAGCGAGATATATGGCGCAGACGAGTGTTGGAATGGTACTGCCTATTCTCATGGTGTCTCCGGGACCGGAGCTTGTGCCGCGGGAAGTTCGTCCAAGTCGATTCGGAAGAGCAGGGCGTCTTCCGGTGGCCCCGCCTCGATAACCAACACCTCTTGATAGATGTCGTAAAAATCGTTTTTAAGCAAAATGCTGTGAGAGCCTTCATCAAGAGCTATAGGAGACGCCATCGGAGTGAAGCCGCGGGACTCTCCATCGACGATAATTTCAGCCCAAGGATTGACCACAATCTGTAGATACCCTGTTTTAACTTCTTGTTGGACGACGATTGCCGGAACGGTTGCTCCCACAGGCGCCAAGTGAATAAGTCCAACCATGAGGGTGGCGACCGCCAAAATTGTCGACTGCACGATGAGCGCTCTGCGGATAAGGCGTCTGGCTTGTACGTTTTTGGGAGAGAGAGGATTGTTCATCTCCAACATATTGGGATTGAGATACTCGTCAACTTCAAGTTGAGTAAGAATATCTCTGTCTTTTTGAAACAGCACCAGTTTGGTGTGGTAGTTCATCTCGACATTTTTAGCCAGGTATCGTTCGAGCGCAGTTACCAGGGCCTGTCCCGAACGCCAGCGGTTCTTGGGGTCCTTTTCCAAGCACTTGTCGATGATTCGTTCAAGTTCTTTGGGAATGTCGGGATTGAGCTTTCGGGCAGCCACATGTGGCGTTGTCCGAATCTTGTTCATTACAGAGCGTTCGCGATCTTCGACGAAGGGCTTCTTGCCAGTCACCATTTGATAGAGAACGATGCCAAGCGAGAAAATGTCCGAGCTGCCGTCGAGCTTGTCGCCCAAGATTTGCTCCGGTGACATATAGGAGGGCGTTCCAATCCCCGTACCTGTCTGGGTGAGTTCGTCACCACGGTTGTCATCTCTAGCGATGCCAAAATCCATGAGCTTCACACCGCCTTGCCGCGAGACCATGATATTGGCCGGCTTAATGTCACGGTGGATGACGTTTCGGTAGTGAACGTAGTCGAGCGCACGGGCAACTTGCACAGCAATGATTGCAGCCACATCAGAGGGCAGGCGACCGCAGAGATCGAGCAAATCGTAAATGTCGGTTCCCTCGACATATTCCATGACTATAAACAGGCCGCCACTCTGACGGTGAAAGTCATAGACGTTAATAATGTTCTCGTGCTGGAGCGCTGCCAGCGATTCAGCTTCCCGTTCGAAGCGAATCGAAATTTGCTCGTCGTTGACCATCGATGTCTTTAGCGCCTTGATAGCGACGGTACGATGCAAATCGTCTTGTATAGCGCGGTAGACGACAGCCATGCCCCCAGAGGCGACTTCATCTACGATTCGGCAGTTTCCTATCCTTTCCAACATCTTGTAGAGCAGGATATCAAAACTAAAACCGGTCCCGATAGAAGGGGAGGGCTGCTTCCGATCGAATCCTGCGCTTACTGAGTGACTTTTCGCGCTCAAAGCCCCCGTTTTGGAGAAATACGATATTGATTCAGGAAACCTCGTGTTCATGTTTGACACGGGTATGCTCCAAGGGTATACGCCGCTCCACCAAAGCAAACGGACCTGTAGCTCAGCTGGTTAGAGCACTCGCTTGATAAGCGAGGGGTCGAAAGTTCAAATCTTTCCAGGTCCACTAGCTCTTTGAAAATTGAAGATTAGCCAAAGCCCAGTGCTTTCGTGTGTGCAACTAGCACCAACCAACGAAAACACTCTCCTCTCAAACTCTCCTCTGAAGAAACCTTCAGATAAGACAGAAAGAGGTTGACGGCCACCAGCTAATCCGATATAAGCCGCATCCCAGCAACGAAGCAACGCAAGTTACTGGGGGCAAACAGGGGCAACCCTGTCGGTCTTTGAAAACTGAATAGCGAGAAATAATAGAACTGAAAAG
>JAESTW010000576.1 GCA_016763395.1 Kofleriaceae bacterium | reverse complement strand
CGCGATGACTCCTGCAACCCTTAAAACCCGGGTTTTGGACCAGATCAAAAGCTGGCAAGATTCTCCGGTTGAAGAACTCAGCAATGCTCTACCCGAAATGGCTGTGGCCAAAGGTGCTGCCTACTACGGTCTTGTCCGGCGCGGACAGGGCGCTAGAATTCGGGGAGGCACACCGCGCTCCTTCTACGTCGGTGTCGACTCGGCCAAAGACGCGAGTGGCGATCGCAATCTCATGGCCGTATGTCTGGCCGGAAAAGGGTTGGAAGAGGGAACCACCCTGCGCCTGGATCGAGACTTTGAGCTTCTGTGCAATCGACCGGTGAGTTTCAAGCTCTTTAGTTCCAGCACCCGGGAAGACAAGCCGGGCGAGTTGGCCGCAATCGGAGACGGACTCGCGGACTCTAGCGAAGACGATAGCGACCTTCTGGAGTTGCCACCAATCGTCACCGTGTTGCGCGCTCCTGGACGTTCCAAGACCACTGTTCAGCTAGAAATCAAAGTCACCGAGCTCGGTTCACTGGAGATTTGGTGCAAGGAAACTGGCGATAAGGGCGAGCGCTGGCGGCTCAGCTTCGACATGCGTGCTGGCGGCGCCGCCAAGGAGGAAGATCCGCAACTCGCAGCTGAAGTCGTGCCTGCGCAAGAGTTACTGCGGGCTAGCTTTCGCGGCCAGAGCGATATCAAACCTGCCCAGCTCATCAAACAGCTAGAAAAAATCTTAGGACTTCGACGCGATGAGTGGAACATGGGAACGGCCCGTGCGCTCTTCGACGCTACTTTAGATGTTGAGGATTGCCGTAAAAAGTCTGCTGACTACGAATCACGCTGGCTCAATCTCTGTGGTTTCTGTCTGCGTCCGGGTAGCGGTGCTCCTCTGGACGATTGGCGCATCAAGCAGATGTGGGGCGTGTTCAACGAGGGCCTGGTTCACGACAAACAAGAAGCCTGCCGGTTGGCGTGGTGGATCTTGTGGCGACGAATTGGTGGTGGCATGAGCCGCGGACAACAAGAGCAAATTTACGATCGAATCGCTCAGCTCTTTTTGCCCAGCAAGAACCAGAAGAAAAAGTGGCACCGGGCAAAGCCAACCAGGCAAGAGGCCGAAGAAATGTGGCGCACCATCGCCGGACTCAAGCGAATTTCCGCCTCCAGTAAAGGCAAACTCGGAGATGAGCTTATCCGGCGCCTCGAGTCAAAAAAGGACCGTGCAGAGCCGATACATTTCTGGGCTCTCGGACGAATCGGCGGACGAGTTCCGCTCTACGGCCCGCTAAACGCAGTCGTATCGCCACAGAAGGTCAACAAATGGCTAGAAGCCGTACTCAGCTACGACTGGCCAAATCCAGAGAAAGCTGCTTTCCCAATGGCACAACTCGGACGAAAGACCGGTGACCGCGCTAGAGACATTGACGATGAATTGCGTACGAAGCTCGCACAGCGATTGCACAGTTGTCCGGGTGGAACGCGAACCGCAAAGCTGGTCGAAGAAGTTGTCGAGTTGGAAGCCCGAGAAGAACGAGTTGCCCTAGGTGATTCTCTGCCCGCCGGACTTCGCCTAGTCGCGGACGACTAGAACTTCGGACGATCTGTTTTGGTCACCAGCTTCAAAACGCTGGTAGCAGGCTCTACGCAGCCAGCGAAATCACAGAGTACGCAATCGCCACTCGACCGCCTGGGTTGTGATACCAATGTTTCTGGTCTCCCCGGAACACGAGCACATCGCCAGGTCCAAGTTTCCAGCATGTGTCCGCCTCTTTGAGTTCGATGAGTCCCTGCTCACATGTTAAAAATTCCCGCGTGCCCGGCGTATGTGGAATGCCCCGCATCGTGGCTCCCGGCGGCAACACCAGTCGTTCCATGTCCAATCCGACCAGCGGCTCGGGCAGGAGCTTTTGAATAGAAACTTGTCCGCGCTTTTTGCTGGGCAGGCTATCGCGCAAGTAGAGCTTTGCGGACGCTCGGGGCGGAGCAATCAACTCCTCCAGCGAAACTTGCAAAGCCTCAGCCATTTTTAGCAACACCTGCAACGTCGGGTTAGCGCTTCCGCTCTCAATATTGGCCCAGGTCGGCCGGGGAATTCCTGCGGTCTTGGCGATTTGTGCCTGGGTCAACCCGCGGGCCTCACGCAAGCTCTTGGTATTGTCTGCCAAATTTTCAGATACGGAACTCATTGATTTTCCTAGCTTATACAGCTCGTCACCGCAAAGACTAATGAGATCGAGTGAAGTAGCCGATTCACCTCTTGCCCATGTCAGATCAGTTATTACAAGACGTCACCAAACAGCTGGAAGAGCAGTCATTCGACATTCCTGCGCTACCGCAAATCGCCACACAAGCACTCGCCTTAGCGCAAGACGAGGACTCTACTGCTCGAGATCTGGCTGAGCTTATCTACCAAGATCAGGCCTTGGCGACCTCCTTGTTGGCAATGGCTAATTCCCCGGCGTACGCAGGAGCCCGCTCAATCGTATCCCTTCAACAGGCCATCACGATTCTGGGAATGCAAACCGTGGCAGAGTTGGCAGTTACGATCTGTGTCAAAGGCTCGCTCTTTCCCAAAAAGAAATACAAAGAGTTATCGAAAGAGCTTTGGAGCCACGCGCTAGCCTCTGCACTTTTTGCCAAAGAAGTCGCTAGGCAGCAGCGGCGAAACGTCGAGGCAGCCTATATCTGCGGTTTGCTGCACCGGATCGGAATGCCAATTGTTCTTAAGGCTGTCGCAGAAGTCGATGGTAAAAAAAAGTCGACCGGGGATGATGAACTTCGTCCGCTACTGGAACAACTGCATGTCAGCATCGGGCTAAAAGCAACCGATGACTGGAACCTGCCAAGTCAAGTCACAACCGCAATCGCAAATTCCAACGACTACGAAAAAGCCGAAGACCATCGGCATGTGGCAGCAATTGTACATCTGTCGAGTGCCCTAGCAAGCGCACTCCTAAACGGCGACACCGACGAGACTGTTAGCAGCTTGCCGGTATTAGAGGAACTCAGTATTTACCCAGACCACCTCGAGAAAATCATGGGTCACGACGAACGAATTGAGGCGATTGTCCGATGACCAAATACGACGTAGTAGTTATCGGCAGTGGCCCAGCCGGACAAAAAGCTGCTGTACAAGCCTCGAAATCGGGGCGTTCTGTTGCGGTCGTCGAGCTCGAACGAGGAGTCGGTGGCGCGTGCGTCTTTCGTGGAACGATTCCCAGTAAGACCTTGCGGGCGACCGCGCTCAACCTGCGACAACTCAGAGACGCCAGTGATTATGCGGAAGTCAAGATGCAGCCCAATGTCGAAGTGGCTACATTGATGCGCCGACTTGACGACGTCATTGACAGCCATACACAGACCATCGCCGCACAACTCAAGCGAAACAACATTGATCTTGTCCGAGGACGAGCCAGCGTCACCGGTAAAGACTGTGTCACAGTTACAAAAATACACGGACAAAAAGTAGAGCTCGAAGCAGCCCTCATTATCGTGGCAACAGGCTCACGACCGCGGAAACCACCAGAGATCCCGGTTGACCACGAGCATATCCTGGACAGCGATTCGATATTGTCCATGATCTATTTGCCCAAATCCCTGACCGTTCTGGGCGCTGGTGTCATTGCGTCCGAGTACGCGTCTATCTTTGCTTCTTTGGGAACCGAGGTGACAATTATTGACGGCGGTAGCGCACCGGTATCGTTTATGGATCCAGAGCTGTGTGCCCGCTTTGTCGCTGACTTTGAATCCAACGGTGGACGATACATCCCCAACGCCAAGATCAAATCGTGTTCTTGGGACGGGCTCGAGTCAACGGTCACTGAGCTTGAAAGCGGTGAGATTATCCGCAGTGACAAGGTGCTTTGTGCCCTTGGTCGCTTGGCCAATGTCGAAGGGCTAGGGCTAGAAGAACTCGGAGTCGAGCTGTCCAAGCGCAAACAAGTCGTAGTCGATGAGAACTGCCAGACGAAAGTTCCCTCCATCTATGCAGTCGGAGATGTAATCGGCTTCCCTGCGCTGGCGAGTACCTCTATGGAACAGGGGCGCCGAGCCGTGTGTCATGCTCTGGGACTTCCTCAAGGGGCAAACTCTACATTTACACCGATCGGAATCTATACCATCCCGGAAATTTCGAGTGTCGGACTAACCGAAGAAGAGGCGATCAAGAAATTCGGGTCATGTACAGTTGGCCGGGCGAACTATTCAGAAGTGGCTCGTGGGAAAATCTCTGAGCTTGGAAACGGCATTGTAAAACTCGTAGCGGACGCAAAGGGCGATAAATTACTAGGCGCTCACATTCTTGGAGAAGGTGCATGCAACTTGATCCACATCGCCCAAGTCGCTCTCATCTCGGGTTGGACAGTCGATGCCTTCATCGAGAACATATTCAACTTCCCAACGTTGGCCGAATCGTACCGAATCGCGGCGCTAGATCTGGTCAACCGTGGGGTGGCGACAGCCGCTGAGCCCATTGCGGTGTAACCAGCGGGAAACGGTTCCGCTGATCTTGGATTGCTAAGGGCACCCCAAAGAGTGCTCTAAAGCGCGTTGGCGACGTCGAGTACGACTTTGGCAAGCTCCGGCCCGCGATCTTCCTGCAAGAAGTGGCCGCCGCCGGAGATTGTTACGTGCTTGCGTTTGTCCGCGCCCGCAATTTTTGATTGCAAGACCTTGTCCGCCCCGACGGTGATTGGATCTCCATCACTAAAAGCTGTAACAAAGGGCTTGTCGAAAGCCGCCAGAGATCCCCAAAGCTCGGCATTGACGATGCCAGCGGCACAGTCCGGCTCAGTTGGCACTAGCATAGGAAACTGCCTGGCTCCCGCTTTGTAGCTCTCGTCCGGGAATGGCGCGTCGTAGGCTCCGCGCACTTGATCGCTAAGGCCCGTATCACACCCTCGTTCGATGACCTGTGAAATTTTGAAGTCCGCATTCTCCTGCGAGTACAAGCGCCACTTGGCCAATGTCACTCCCACAGGTTCTTTGCCGGTGGGCAAAAAGGTATTCGCTGCGATCACTGCCGAGAATAGCTCTGGATACCTGGCCACCAAACGGAGTCCGAGTAAGCCACCCCAGTCTTGGCACACAAGCACAATGTTCTTCAGATTCATTCTCCGGACAAACCCGGTCAACCACTCTTCGTGAAGCTCGTAACTATAGTCACTTGCTTTGGTCGGCTTGTCCGAACGCCCAAAGCCAATGAGGTCAGGCGCTATCGCCCGGTAACCGGCCTCCGCAAATATCGGAATCATGTTGCGATAGAGATAGCTCCACGAGGGCTCCCCATGCAACATAAGAATTACTCGGCCCTTGTGCGGCCCTTCGTCCACGTAGTGCATACGCAGATTCTCATGTTCTTCCAGCTCAAAATACTTCGGAGTGTAGGCGTACCCCGGCAGGTTATCAAAGTACTCATCGGGCGTTCGCAACACTTCCATGGTCCGGGATGCTACCGCCGCGGACAGCGAAGACCAAGGGCTCTCAACCAAAAGCGTTATTTATTGCCAGCACCGTTGACACTCCCGCCTAGTTCACGTAGGTAATTCT
>JAESTW010000575.1 GCA_016763395.1 Kofleriaceae bacterium | reverse complement strand
TGTCGCGCCCTTAGCACCTACGAATAACACTAATAAGTATTACGAGCTTATGCGCGAAATTAAAAAAATCGGCACCAAGCTGCATCTCGGTCATGTGAGTGCTAAAGACGACATGCTCGCAATCGAAGACGCTGTCGAAGCCGTTGATAGCGACGCTCTCCGCGCAGAATACGTTTATCTCATGGGAGTTGTCGAATATCGATTTGGCAATTACTCGACCGCCAAACAGCAGTTTGAAAGAGCGGCCATCCTTGGGGAAACCTCAGGACACGATCGAATTCGGGCTCTCGCACTGGCAGCAATTGGTGGCTCGCGCGAGCTTGGCTATGAGGAAGCTCTCGGATACATGCAACGTGCTCAGGCAGTTCTAAAACGGGTTAATGGCAGCGGCGATTTCCGCGCTGATATTGAGCTTCTTGTTAGCGCACTTCATCGTCGTCACGGAAAATGGCAAGAGGCACGAACAGCGTTAGAACATGCCAAGGTGACCATCGAAGCCGGAGATCCTGTGAACGAGGCGAAGCTCGCCGATGTGTACCGAGAGCTGTCCAGGAGCTCACGAGATCCGGTTGTCAACGAAAAAAACGCCAGGGAGGCGCTCAGGCTCGATCGAGCCGTTTATGGGGAAGAGTCGGTCCAAACGGTTGCGTCGATGGTTGCTCTTGCTGAGACCACTCGTTGGATAGGAAAGATTGAAGATGCTGAAACCATGTTGAGGAGTGCCGTGGTTCTTCACAGAAAAGTGTATGGCGAGGATCACAACGACTCGGTGACCTTGCACACAAATCTTTGTGTCACGATTACAGACGTAGTGATCGGAAAGTCTCCAGCCAGCCCGGACAAAGATGGGTTGCTCCGTGCAGAGCATCACTGCAAGGAGGCGATTCGAATCGGTACACTTCATGTCGTCGAGACAAAAGCAGAAACAATGAAGGGATTGGCGACAGCACACTCTGGACTCGGACGGCTCTACAATGCTTCACGCAGATTTGAGGAAGGTTTAGTTCAGTACGAGCTCGCTTTCGATCTTGGAACAAAAGCAAAGAACAGGCCGGACGACATGACATCCATCTCTGTTGGTTTGGCAAGCTGCTTGGCCGAACTCGAACGAGATCTCCCACGTGCTCTCTATCTTCTCGAGGAAACCCAAGAGGTCTATCGAGAAACAATGGGGCCGCAAATGGCAGTAGGTCTTGACCAGTTTATTGAGTGTCTCCGCGAGCACGTACCCGTCATGGACAGACTAAAGCGGGGGCAGACGGAGTGAGGCGCACACGTTGACAACTGACAAGCAGGTGTACAGAGCGTGTCCGCTGGTGACCTGTTCTATCGCCTTCTAGGTGTGGCCCATCTGTTGCCACCTTGATCTACATAGTCGCCGATGCCCTTGTTTCGCAATCGTCCGGTGAATGAAGAGCCCCGGGCTTCCAAGTCGCCAGTTCCGTCCATGGAAACGGTGCCGCCGAATCGAGAGTCTCTTGCAGATAGAGAGCCCGTTCCGTCGAGGAAGATTGCGCCGCTTTTTCCGCTAATGGTGCTGTTGCGAACGATCAGCTCGCCTGCGCCGCGAACGACAATGCCCCAGCCCGTTGCATCGATGGTGCTGTTGGAGATGACCAGCGTGCACACCCCGTCGACAACAATACCGTCCCCTCGGATATGAATGTTTTGCCCATCGATGCGCCGCTCACCATTGTCGCAGCGAATCGGTTTTGACGCCGGACGAGCCGCGACAGGAGGAGCCGCAACTGGTTGCGGTGAGACCCGCATTCCAGGAAGTCCTCCAGTTAGCTTGTCCGCGTGCCCCGGACCATACACATCGACGACAAAATCAAACCCGAGCCGAGTGGCCTCGTTTTGGGGTAGTGCAATCGTGCCCTTTCGAGCGCCGTTTTTGCCCGGTAGGCGATACCTCTTGTAAAATGAGCCGGCTTCTATCGCCAGGCTGTCGCAATGGGCGATTCCCTGGGCGACCAACTCGACGCCCTGTCGACCCCGTCGTACCAACAGACTTCCCTTGCAGTTGGGCAATGCGACTCTCGCATTTTTCGGCATTGGAATGATGCTTGTTAGATTGAGCTCAAGCATGTCGAAGCTCTTTCCCGAATTCGAACGGATTTTTCCAAGGACAAGTCCGGTGCCCAGAAGAGCCTTTGGCACAGTGAAGCTACCGGAGCGCTTGTTCCCCTTGCCCCCCAGCTTATAGGTCTTGGCAGCCCGCCCCTGGTTCCATAATTCAAAGTTGGCGCATTGGGCGTTGCGAATGACGATCCGAAACGACGTTCCGCTTTTTTCGAGGCTGACAGAGGAGTCTTTTCCGCCGCAGTAGCGAAGTGGAAAACTCTCTCCATCTTTGAGTGATATTTTCGCTGTCTGGGCATCGGCGATAGTGCTGTGGGCAAATGTGCTGTAGGCAATGGCGATAACGAAGGCGGCTAGGTTTAGATAAAACTTATTCATTTCAAACTCCAATTATGATTAAGGACGAACTTGTGGTCACTTCAGCCCGTTCCATTCCTACGACACCGGTGTGGCAAGTAAGTCTCACCATTTTGAAAAATAACTTTCATTATGTGTTCAGACGGAGGGCGTGGCTCAATGCCCTGGATTTGATTGCAGGCAAGTCGCGTCCGAAAATCGTCCGGCACTTCGCTTTTGTTATGCTCAATCTATGAGTCAAGACCACCCACTTGCCGAAGCGCTGAGCCGTGGCGCCCAGCAATCTTGGGGCAAGAGTCAGTTGGCGGCTTTTGACATGGTCCTTTCCAAACACTTGCCTGTCGCCGCGGTGGATGGCTCCGAACTACAAGAGTTTTGCGCCGGGCTTGGTGCTCGGTTTGCAAACGAGGGGATCGATGTCGAGAAATTGGAGAAACTAGCGCTTGAGGATCTATGGATCGCTTATCGTTGTCTTCAGGGTGAGAGCCGAGCGCTTGCCGCTCTCGACACTCTTCTAAACACGGTCGTTCCTGCGCTTAGTACTCGCGGATTCTCGCAGACCGAGATCGAAGAAACTAAGCAGCTCGTGCGTGTTCGGTTGTTGGTCGCTGAGCCTGGCGAGAACCCACGGCTCTCGCTCTATCAAGGGCGCGGCCGCCTTGGTGGCTTCTTACGCGCAACAGCAATACGAGTTGCGCTCAACCTTCGACGAGCCGAATCTAGGCTAGCGGTTCCCCAACAACTGGAGTTACTTGCCAAAATGTCTAGTGATCCGGCCCTGGCTCAGCTTCGTGAGAACTACCTTCAGGGGTTTCGAAGCGCGCTCGCAGATGCTTGGTCGACGATGGATGATTCGGACAGAGTGTTTGTCCGACATCAACTGGTCGACAAACTAACGATCGACGAGGTCGCCCGCATCCATGGCATTCACCGCTCGACCGCCGCTCGGCGACTGATCATGGCACGCGAGCGCTTGGTCGAGGCAACTCGATTGCATTTGCAGCAGGCACTTGATTTGACTGAGACCGAAATAAGTAGCGTGCTTCGGCTGATTCACTCGCAACTCGAAGTTGCTCTCGACGCGATCGATAGCTGAGTGACCAGTGCTCAGAGGCTAGGGCTGCTCCCTACGGTAGCTGGTGATTGAACAGACGCCCCAAGCGACACAGCTATGATCGAAAGTCGGGCCTTACCGTACCTTTTTACACAATTGTGCCTGGCCAACAATGGATTAGATCGTACCGCCGTAGCCAACCGGTAGCGATCCTTCTGACCGATTTTCACTACAGGCTGCTAGCATCGGTAAGGCAGACGACACCGCCTAGATCGCCGCAGCAATTAACCTGACCGAAGCGCACTTCGCTTGCGTTGATACTCTTGCCGCACTACCTCATATCCTTTAGCGCGCTGAGCAAT
>JAESTW010000574.1 GCA_016763395.1 Kofleriaceae bacterium | reverse complement strand
GATCTCGGACGAAGACTGAAGGAGCTCCAACTTCGACCATTCCGCCAGAGGGTATTCGAGCCACTGTAGGATGATTCTTTACAGAGGTAGAGCCAGAAAAACCTGTTGCAGAGAAACCGCCGAGGCTGAGCGCACCTTGTGCAATTGCATAGGTCTTACGGTCTGCCCCTTTTAGGGGCGTCGCTATCAGAACGCCACCTTGTAAACTCTTTGCCTCACCGGACGAAGCGACGGTGACGTCGAGTTTCATACCAGGCTTAGCAAATGGCGGCAACTCGGCGGTTACCAACACCACAGCTACGTTCTTAGCCTTAATGTCGTCAGCTGAGACACGAGTCCCGAGGCGCTTGAGCAGATTCGCCATGCTTTGCTTTACCAGCACTGAACTGCCGCTATCGCCGCTTCCACTCAGCCCGACCACAAGGCCGTATCCAACGAGCTTGTTTGTCCGAAATCCTTCGATTTCAACCAAGTCCTTTAGGCGGTTGGCGTGAGCATCAGTGCTAAAGCCAACGACCATCACGAAAATTATTAGTGTTGCGATTTTGTTCATGGGTAATTATCCAGACTCCTAGAATGGCCATACTTTGGTCAGGGTTCGGGTCATCCATCCCTGCCGTTGTTGGTCCGAGATATCTCCACGCCCGGTGTATTCGATTTCAGCGTCCGCGATTCGCGAGGAGACGACAGTGTTGTCCGACGCAATGTCATTGCGGCTTACCAGCCCGCTGAGATAAATGTGGTGTTCTTCATTGCCGACCATGACCACCTTCGTACCCTCGATGTAGAGGTCGCCATTGGGCATTATTTTTCGAACCCGAACAGGTAGGGTTGCTGTAAGCTGCCCTTCTCGGCTGTTCTGACCGCTTCCCGTAAATTTCGTTTCTCGTTGGCCACCGAAGAGAGCGGTTGGGTCAATCTTGGGATACTTTTCTTGCAGTGCAGCCATGAGCCCGAAGGCCTTGGGCAGAGCAAGCTTTGTGTCATCTTTCTTAGAAAGGTTGGCACTGGCTTTCTGAGCGCCCGAATCGCGCTCGTCGATTCGGACAACCAATATGTCGCCGACACGCATAGCAACTACATCTTCAAAGAATCCGCTACCGTCCGGCGAAAAAAGACTACCAGGTGCCCTTTTGGGGGCAGAAGCGTACTCGCCGGGGTCAAACTGGCGACGCTTTGGTCGATACGGGGCTATGTGAGTAGTGCAAGCATCCAAGACAAAGAGACCAAGCACTGCAAAGGTCAGAGAACATCTCACCGAGGAAGTATTCATCGTGCCCCTCCAGCAAGAGCAAGTGGGGCTACCACAACAGTACCCTCTGAAACAAGCCGACCGGACATCATCCGACCAGACACTCGGACACGCGTAGGCATGCCAACTTTGGTAGTCGTTTCGAGTACCCCCGCTGCAGAGACAACCACGCCCCCACGACGAACTTCGACTCTAACAGGAGTCCCGCGAGAGACAGGCATGGGCATGACAACATCGCTCGACTTCAGTGTAACACTGGCGGCAATGGCGTACACCACTTTGGAACCGATGACATACTCAGGTTCGACGGACAACTCTTTGCCAGTCTCCAAGACACGTTCTTCGACTCGAAAATGCCGCCGCGCCAAAATCGTTCCAGCGGGAAGATTCATCGCCGCAACCAGAACTCGGCCAAGAGGGGCCAGTTCAACTCGGGCCCATCCTTTCTTCGTGCGACCATTAGGTTTGTGTACGAGAACCTGAACAACAGCGCGCCCAGCCGAAGGCCGCTTGCGCCAATGAAGAGAGATGGTGTCACGCGATGAAGCGCGACGTTCCAACGACGAGGGCAACGACAAGGATACAAGAGCAAGCCCTGCCGGTATCGTTCTAGCGATTTCTTGCTTTACTTGTGTATGCACAAGTTCAGACCGGACAACCTTCTTAACAACCTTATTCGACGAATGTCTTCGTTTGGCTTCGCTCGTGCCCGCACTCATCCCAAGGGATAGGGTGCAGACAAGGGCAAAGAGTACCTTGCCTGAGCGCCTAGTCATTAGAGATTCCCAGTACGTTGAAGCATCTCGTCAGCGGCTGAAATTACCCGTGAGTTAATTTCATAGGCCCTCTGTCCGGATATTAGATCGATCATTTCTTCGACGACCTTGACGTTTGACATTTCCAATGAGCCTTGTGACAGAGCGCCAGCCCCTTCACCGCCGGGATTGGCCAATACTGCTGTGCCAGATGCCCCAGTTTCTCGATACAGCGTTTTACCCATGGCCTCAAGACCGCTGGGATTGGCAAACATTGCGATTTGAATCTGTCCAAGTTCTACCGGCGTTGTCTCGCCAGGCACAATTGCGGTAACGGTCCCGTCCGATCCGATGGCGACACTTTGGGCGTCCGGCGGCACAACGACTTCTGAAGTCAGCTTGTATCCATCCGCGTTTACCATGGTTCCTTCTGAATCAATTTTGAAGGCACCGTTTCGAGTATAGGCTCTCTCCCCAGATGGCATTTCCACTTCGTAGAAGCCACGTCCTTCGATGGCGATATCCAGCGGATTTCCGGTTTGTTGCAAATCGCCCATACTGTGTTGACGTTGTGTGGCGACTGTCCGGACGCCCATGCCCACTTGGGCTCCAGTCGGAGCAACTGTACCTTCGCCGGTCGCCGTACCCGGCGCGCGAAGGGTCTGATACATCAAGTCGGCAAATTCGGCACGACTTTTTTTGAAGCCGGCAGTGCTGACGTTTGCGATGTTGTTGGCGGTAACATCGAGTTTCGTTTGTTGTGCATCCATACCGGACGCTGCTGTTGACATGGCTCTTATCATTCTCTTCTCCCTTACTTAGGTCCTCCGAGCGCTGTTGCAGCTCGGCCTTCAGTCTCTTTGTAGCTTTCAATCATCTTGAGTAGCGCTTGATATGTCCGGGACACTTTCACGATCTCGACAACACCGCGTACGGTGTTAAAGTTGCTCGACTCCAGGGATTCACTTAGGACATTCGCGCGCTTGCTGCCCTCCCCCTCTTTGATCGGTTCCCCAGTTACTTTGAACTGATTTGCCCCCGTGCGTTCGAGTTGTATTTCTTCGAAGTTTTCAATTTTCAAGGTTCCAATAAAGGCGCTATCTGCGTACACGTCGCCCTCTAAGGTCACTTCAATTTCACCAACATCCCCGGGGAATTGAATTGTTTCGCCCTCGTCATCGAGTACTCGTTGTCCGATTGCATTTACCATCATTCCTTGGGAGTCAATTCGAAATGCTCCATCGCGGGTATAGCGTTCACCCTCTGGCGTTTGAACGGCAAAGAAGCCTTTTCCTTCCAGTGCCAAGTCTAAGACGTTGCCGGTTGCGTCAATTCCTCCTTGGCTCAGATCGACCCCGATACGATTGAGCTCCGCATAGCGTTGATCCGGGCCTTGCGCCGCAACAAGCCTTTCGCGAAATAGCGCGCGAGATGCCTTAAACCCAGCCGTACCCGAGTTTGCGACGTTATTTGATGTAACATCAAGCGCTCGACTTTGAGCACGCGCACCGGACAAGGCTACGTAGAGGCCAGAACTCACCGCTGCACTCCTTCGGTTGGTTCGTGAATTTCGATTCGCAATCGCGCTAGAGCCCGTGAGTGCAATTGACACACACGGCTCTCGCTCACCTCGAGCAGACTTCCAATCTCGGTATAGGTAAATTGCTCATTGTAGTAGAGAGACAATATCATCGCGTCTCGCTCCTCGAGGCGGTGCAAGCCCTCCTCGATGAGTCGCAACATCTCCGTCCGTTCCGCATGTGCCCTGGGCGACACGTCATCATCGGTTCGATAGGCTTCAGAGCGAGCTATCTCGGGAGTGACTTCGACAACGGCGACGTGACTGAGTTTGGATAGGTTCTCACGATACTCTTGTACGGGAACCTCCAAATGCTCGGCAATCTCCTCATCTTCGGGCGGGCGGCCAAGTTTCTGCTCTAGCTCGCGGATCGCTCGGCCAACTTGTCTCGCCTTCGTACGAACTCTTCTGGGCATAATATCGCCACGCCGGAGTTCATCCAAGACTGCGCCGCGGATTCGCTTTTCTGCAAATGCCACAAAGGGTTCACCTCGGTCTTCATCAAACCGGTGCGCGGCTTCTGCCAATCCCATCATACCCGCAGCAATTAGGTCGTCGACACTAATCCAGTCTGGCACTCGTCGTGCAACCCGCAGGGCAATCCGGCGTGCAACTTCCACGTGGGCGACGATTAGGTCATCCCGTCGGGAATTCGGTTTCGTTTGTTGTGAATATGCTCTCATGTCGACTCCTTTTCTCCGCATCTACTCACTTCTGCGCTTTCCGTTGTTCGGGGCTTTCCATCGCGAGTAACTCTCTCCAAAATGAACCAGTCGCTTGGGCTCGAGAGTCCGGCACAGCGACCGCGTCTAACTTCCTGGCTATCCCGCGAATGGCTCTGGCTGCTGAGCTGTCCGGGTACGCCTTTACTACAGGTATTCCTGCCGCCGCTGCGCTGTTAAAGCGAGCGTCAATTGGAACAGAGGGAAGACAGACAAGTTCTAAGTCTAAAAACCGGGACACCAGCGATTGCAACCGAGAGAATACTTCCTCCCCTTCTTGCTTGTTGCGAACTCGGTTGGGGACAACGTATGCCCGGCGAAGCCCCTGACGCAGAAAGAGTACTTTCAAGCATGCGTAGGCATCCGCCAACGAGAGCGCTTCGGGTGTAACGATAACTACAACGTCTGCTGCGGCACCAGCAAACTCGGTCTGGTTCGCTCCAATTCCGGCAGCCACGTCAATTATCAGGGTATCAAAGTCTGCGCTGAGGCTTTCAATTGCGTGGAACGCTCTATGCCTCATTTTGTCCGACATCGACTCCAGTGAATAGCTTCCGTTGGCCGCAGGCAATAGAGAAATCCCGTGACAACTGACAAGGGCATCTTCGATCCGAGTCCCCCCAATTACATCCAGTAAATTTTTCTGTGGTGCGACACCGAGTAGCAGATTCAAATCCGCCATGCCGAAATCGGCATCCACTGCCAGTGTCTTCGCGCCCCGGTCTGCGTACGCTACCGCCAGGTTCACTGCGATAGTACTTTTACCTACGCCACCCTTCCCGCCAGTAACGGCGATTACCCGTTCTCGGCGGGGATAGAGTGCGACCAGATCGCCGCCCCTAGACGGAGTACTTGCGCCAGCCGCCCTTTTTGAGGGGTTTATGGTGGTGATACTCATGCTGCACCTACTAAGATCTCTGAGCCACGGTCCGTATTGAGGCGGAAGCCACGCTGCGCATATTCCAGTAGACTCTCCTCTGTGACGTACTCCAAGTCCTCGGGGACTGCCTGGCCTGTTGTAACGAACGAGATCGGCACCTGTAGTCTCGATGGAGTTCGGACGAGCTCGTCAAACTCAATGCTTTCATCGAGTTTGGTAAACAAAATCCGGTCGACCCCAATTTCTTCGTACCGGCGGTGATTGGCGTCAATAACGTTTCGAGGGGTAGTAAGCGATAGTGTGAGGTGAACTTCCAAGTCTTTTACGCCTTCAAAATTTGAGCGCAACGCCCGAATCGCTGGAACATCCTGGGGGCTTCGGCCTGCGGTATCGATGAAAATCTTGTCGTACATACCAAGCTCCCGTAGTTGGGCGGACAAGTTTCTAGAATCTTGCAGAACAAAGAGAGGGGCCCCGATCAAATCGGCGTATGTCCGAATTTGTTCTTCGCCACCGACCCTATAGGTATCGAGTGTTACGATGGCAGTCGGGAGTTGGTCTCGAAACACTGCGTTGGCGGCAAGCTTGGCAATCGTGGTGGTTTTCCCTACTCCGGTCGGACCGACAAGCGCGATAACTCGTGCATTGGAACGAGCAGCGATGGGACTATTGCCCATTACGGACTCGAGTGGTTTCTCTCGCTTGTCTTGCGGACGTGGCGCCGGTGGTTTTAGTTCCTGTATCGCTTTGCGCATCGCACTGATTTCGCGGCGAATATCATCGTTGCCACGAGACTCTGAACTGGCAGCCCGCATCATGCTACGCAAACTTCTCAGTTCTGAACGCAGCGGCCCCATAATGCGTTCCACATCAGTGTCCTGCAAACCAAAGCCAGCTCCTCGAGGAGCAAATGGCCGGCTACTAGCGGATTGGCGTGGGCTCGAGTCCGGCTCATCGATTTCAATCGCCACCGATATCTCCACGCCTCGTCCAAGTAACCCGCGCCGAATATCCTTTGTGGAAACGATCATGGCATTTTCGCCAAGTTCTTCCTTAATTTGCGCCAACGCTTGGCGCATATTACTTCCTTCATACTTCAGAATCTTCATGCTGCGGCCTCCTGAACCTGGATTACACTACTTGTCACGAACGGAATGGACGGATCTATTTCTCGGTAGCTGAGTACGATTAGTCCCGGAATATGTCTTGTTGCAATTGCTGAAACTGTCCGGCGTATCTCTGGAGCTACAACCAGTACGGGCGGTTCGTCTCGCTCAATCGCCAGTCGCGTTTGCTTTTCAATGGAAGAAGTAAGGCTCGAGAGGTCTCGTGCGGAATTGCTTCCGCCACGAAATACACTTTCAGCTTGTGGTCCGAGCACCATGGCTCTTATTTCTCCAAATTCTGTCATGTTGGCTCTGGTAATTCTCCTAGAGAGGCGTTGCCTTACTAGCTCGGTCAGTTCACTCGAATCCTTTATCTGACCGGCCTCATCTGCGAGAGTTTCTAAGATTGTCCTCATATCTCGAACCGATACGCCCTCTGCCAAAAGGTTTCTAAGTACCTTAATCACGTCTCCTAGGCTCAATAGATGAGGAATTAGCTCCTCAACCACCTTCGCGTGATCCCTGGCGGTAACATCGATAAGTTCCTGCGCTTCTGAACGTCCGAGGAGCTCACCAGCGTGACGCCGGATCAATTCAGTGAGGTGTGTGGCAATTACAGCGGAAGCGTCCACCACCGTACAGCCTGTGGCTTCTGCGCGATTTCTGTCCGCTTGTACGATCCACTTTGCTGGCAATCCAAAGGTCGGTTCCTTTGTCAGTTCGCCAGGCAAGCTGGTGGTTCCCCTGCCCGATGGGTCGATGGCCAATAACCGTCCCGCTTTAATCTCACCTTTGGCTACCTCAACTCCGGATATAATCACTTTGTACTCTCCAGGACGGAGCCGCAGATCATCGCGGACGTGAACTGGCGGAACAATCAAGCCAAGCTCGGTTGCGAGCTGCTTTCGCAAGGAGGCAATTCTGTCCAGAAGTTCTCCCCCTCTGTCCGAATCGACCATTCCCAGAAGGTCTAAGCCGACATCAATGGCGAGTAAATCAACGGGTAGCAGTGCTTCGATTTCCTCTCTCTGTGTCTGTGAGTTGTTCTTTGGTACTCCAGGCTGAGAGACTCCTTCTTTACTCGCAGCACCACCGACAGTCGCGGAGGCGACATTCCCATTTGCCGCGCGTTTTGCCAGATAGCCAAACCCACCGGCAAGTATCCAAAACGAGATGTGAGGCATTCCCGGCAGCAATCCGACCACCGCCAACACGCCTGCAGAAATTGCCAAAGGCTGCCGCCTGGACAAGAGCTGACCGCCGAGTGCGGCACCGATTCCGCCATCCGCTTTTCTTGTGATAAGCAGGGCCGCGCCGGTAGAAACGAGCAGTGCAGGTACCTGGGAAACCAAGCCATCACCGATACTTAGAATCGTGTATGTCGTAGCAGCGTCGGCGACGCCCATGTCGTTTTGGGCAACACCGATGACCATGCCCGCAGCGATGTTGATACCTGTGATCATCAAACCAGCAATTGCATCTCCACGGACAAACTTCGATGCACCATCCATCGAACCGTGAAAATTCGATTCTGCTTCCACTTCTTTACGCCGAGCTTTCGCCTCGGCTTCAGTGATAAGCCCAGACCCTAGATCGGCGTCGATGGCCATCTGCTTGCCCGGCATAGAGTCCAATGTGAATCTCGCTGCGACTTCAGATATTCTCTCAGCACCTTTGGTGATCACCACAAAGTTGACAATTACCAAGATCAAGAAAACCACGGTACCAACAACAAAATTACCACCGACGGCAAATTCACCAAAGGCTTGAATTACACCGCCAGCTGCACCCGGTCCTTCGCCGCCGTGCAGGAGGATCAATCGGGTTGAGGCGACGTTGAGAGAGAGTCTAAAGAGTGTTACGAAAAGCAAGAAGGTTGGGAATGCGGAGAAATCCAGGGGTTTCTCTACATAGAAAGCAACCAAGAATGAGAGTACAGACATGCACAAGCTCACTCCCAAGAGCATGTCCAATAGCGTCGATGGCAAAGGCACGACCATGAGTGCCAACATGCCGATCACGGCGGTTGCCATGAGCACGTCGGACTTGAGATTCGCCAAGGTGGTCGATTTTGCCACTATCCTATACTCCTGTGCGGACGCAATTTGTATACGTAGGCCAAGATTTCAGCGACCGCTTGATATAGGTCTGCTGGAATCTCTCCACCTTCAGGAACGAGTCGATACACAAGTCTTGTAAGCGGGGGTCTAGGAACAATTGGTACTCCTGCCTTTCTCGCGAACTCTCGAATTTTGGCGGCGATCTCGTCTTTACCTTTTGCAACCACTCTAGGTGCGCCACCGCCCTCGCTATCGTATTTAAGCGCGACCGAATAGTGGGTTGGATTGACGATAACAACATCCGCGCCTTGGACTTCGGACTGTAGCCTTCTAGAAGACAGTTCACGCATTCGCTGCTTGCGCTTGCCTTTCATGAGCGGATCGCCTTCTTGCTTTTTGTGTTCGTTCTTGATGTCTTCCATCGACATCATCATGTCCGCCATGATTTTTTTCTTCTGAAATCCAAAATCGATAATGGCCAACGCACCGAGTACCATGATGGAGTAGAGTCCCAAACGTCCGACAGCACCGAACACAGCATCTCCAATCGCCAAACTCTCCATAGCAGGAGATTCTAAAAAGTCGTTGTATTCAGCACGAATGACCAGAGCCAATACAAACATCACCAATCCTGATTTCGCAGTTGCCTTCAAGACCCGTCCACCGGCCGATTTGAGCGAAACAAGTTCCTTTAGCCCGCTCATCGCGAACACTTTACCTGGCTTGAACTGAATCTTTTTGAACGCCGGTGGCCAGCCGAGTTGCATGCCAGTTGTGAGAAAAACACCAAGTAGCGCACCAACCATAACCGGCCAACACGAGGTAAACAATGTCGAAACTCCCGCCTGAAAAACGATGTTGCCGTCCGCATCTGGACTGGAGCTCAGGCCCATGCGCATCAGGTTCGAGACAGCCAGTTTGGGACCATCCGCCAACGCCATGCCCATACCACCACCGAGCAACATCATCATGACGAAGGTAAGATCCTTGGACATTGCGATCTTGCCTTCCTTGCGAAAGTCCTGGATTCGCTTCGGAGTCGGCTTCTGGGTCTTTTGTGACTTGTCTTCTTGGCTCATTGTCCACCAAGCCTGTGCAGAGAATCGATGGCCATACGGGCAGTTCCAGTTATCTCCACAATGAAGCTGGGGGCCGTAACAATGAGTGTGAATCCACCTACAATGAGTAGCGCGGACAACATAACGGAAAAGATATTGAGTGATGGTGCCGCTTTGGACGCGAACGCCATGCCCACGTTGGTCATCATACCGGCCAACATTGCCGGCGCTGCAAATCGCAGAGCTGCGGCTAGAACGTGGTTGCCTTGATCCAATAGTTGCGCAGTCGCGCCAAGTAGCGTCCTAGCATCACTTGGAGTCACCGCTAGCATTCGGACAGCTTCTCGGAGGCCACCCATCATGAGAAAGGCCAAGCCTGCGAATACCAAGGCAAAACGCCTGGTGACAATCGCCTGCTCGCCCGAAGCGGGGTCGAAGAACGCTGCCATACCCAGCCCGAGTTGCATACCGATGATTTGTCCGCCGGATTCGGCACCGGCGAAGATTAGACGCAGTGAAAACCCCGCGGCAAGGCCGAGGAGTATGTCTGGCGGAAGAACTATTGGGAGATAGGTGGGGTCAACTTCAGGCCGGACAGAAGCGACTGCAAGAGCCAGTGCCGCCGCCGCGCCAATACGTACTTTGGCAGGCATAATCGGCCCACCAACGACGGGGGCAGACAACAAAAACGCTGCTGTTCGGCCGAAAGCGGCCAAATATGTCGCGATGGCGACCTCGTTCACAGTCCGCCTCCCTGCCCGATCTTGACAATGCTTCCGATTGATTTGATTGCAAATCCCGTCAGTTCACTCATCAGCCAACTGCCCGCCACTAACATGACGAGGCCAACAGAGAGTAACTTGGGCACAAGCGACAAAATATTCTCTTGCATTTGCGTCGCAGCCTGGAGGAGCGAAATGAAGAGCCCTACGAACAATCCCACGATTAGAAATGGGCTGGCAACCAAGGCCATTGTGTACAAAGCGGAACGCCAGAGATCGAGTAGTTCTGCGCTTTCCATTTTACGCAACTCCTAACAAGAGTGACTTGACCACCAGATGCCAACCATCGACTGAGACAAACACCAAGAGCTTGATAGGAAGCGACACGATCGGCGGCGGCAACATCACCATACCGAGTGCGGATAGAATCGACGCTACGATTAGATCGATCACCAAGAAGGGCAGGAGAATCACCAAGCCCATCTTGAATGCGGTCTGCAATTCAGAGAGTACAAAAGCAGGAACCGCAATTCGCAACGGCACGTCATCAGCTGACGTCGGTCTCGGCTGAGATGATACTTCATAAAAAAGTGCCAAGTCCCGCTCCGAAGTACGCTTCAGCAAAAACTCACGCAAAGGCGGTGTACCGCGCTTAAACGCCTCTATCTCGTCGATTTCTCCGGCCATGTAGGGTTGAACAGCCGCGTCGTAAATCAGTGTTCCTGTCGGTGCCATGACAAAAAGAGTCATAAAGAGCGCCATTCCCACGAGTACCTGGCTCGGTGGTGCGCCCTGCGTTGCCAGTCCGTTTCGGACAAACGAGAATACAATTGCGAAGCGAGCGAAACAGGTCGTAGTTAGAATAATTGCCGGAGCCAACGAAGCTATCGTCAGCATCATGACAAGCTGCATCGCGCTTCCAGGGCCACCCTCGCTCGCTTGCGCAACGATGTCTTTTCCCTGTGAGGCTACCGATGCGGGATCGCTCGCCATGACCGATTGCGCGGACGCAAGGTCAGTCAAAAGCGCAAGTCCCAAAAGGGTCACGCCCGCTATGAGGCCTTTGTGGTTCACCCAGCTCCCTGCAGTACCGAGTCTCGAGTCGCTTTAAGAAGTTCTCTCGCCCACTCAGCATCTGCGACGTCGTCATGAGTAGCGACGTCGTCATTGACCGAAGGAGCTTGTTGCCGGAGGCGCATCAGGCCAGCAAGTGCGGGACTCTGTGGATTCACCTTCTCGGCAGGAATTGCTTCCGCAGCACGCTGAGCAATTCGATCACCTGCGGCGACCGGTCCCTCCGTGTTGTCCTGCATAGACTGAGCTTTCGACAGCGCAGATTGGAATCGATATCCGCCCATGGGACCACCACCAAAACCATTGCGCGCTACCTCAACGCTCGGAGATGCATTTTGAGTGGCGCTCGTGGCTTTTTTGAGTATTGGTGGGAAGATACTTGGGGCACTCTCTGGGAGTACAGATACTACATCCTCGCGCCGGACAGCTGGCATCGGAGCCGAGCCTCGCCCGAGAGCGGGTGCAGCGAGTTCCACAGTACTTGGCAGCTCGGGCCGAATTTCTTGTCCGCGGCCCGGCATGTTTAGCATCGTCTTCGCGATTGGAACGTCAGCGACACCGAGCAATTCCTCGTCACGCCTCCACTCGCTGAGCAATTGAGTTCCGCTGTCCGCAACGGCGATGACCATCTCCCGATTGGCCACGCTCAACCATATAATTTTGGATTTCCCTCCCAGGCGTTTGGTCGCCACAATACGCATATTTTCGTAATCGTCGCTCTCGGTGGCCTTCTGACGAGACTTCCAAAGCATTACCCCAGCCCCCGCCACCAGTAAGCCAAACCCTAAGATTAGTCCGGTTGAACTTCCTTCGGATGGCTCCTTGCCTGCGATTTCTGCTTTTTCTTCAGCCCGGACAACTCCGGGAATCGGTGGTTGTTCTTTCGCAGACGGGGCGGCCTTTGTCGCGATCGTGCCCAGCGCTGCCGGCACTACTTGTTCCACAGCTGCAGGCAGGACGGTTGGCGTAGCAGGCGCTACCGCTGCAAGCGGCACGTTCGCAGGAGCTACCGGTGGTGGTGCAGTCGTCACCGTCGTCGCCGGAGCAAGTGCTGGAATAGGCATAGACGGGGCCCGTGAAAGTGGCCACCGGGGGATATGCATTACGATGCCACCATCGATATTTTCCACAGTAGCTGCGAGTCCTATCTTCTTGGTTTTGTCGCGTCCGTGCCTGATTCGTACAACCAGTCGTGGATGACGACCGCCCACGATTTCGACGCTACTTACCGTTTTATCACCCTCTAGCTTCATACGCTGTCGGATCGAGACTTGTTGAAGGTCAATGAACAACCTATCTCCACGAATCCCAATATCGTTGTCCGCCACCTGAAGGTCGGCGATATGAATGGTAAGTCCGGCATCCTTCTGCTCGATTTGAATTGATGCGGAGCTGATGCTGGCCTCACTTGGAGTGGCGACCAAGAGCGCAGACACCACTGCACATATCGTTAGGAATTTTCTCACGACTGGTCAGCCTCGCCGGCCTCAACAATTTCAACAATGCGGATTCCGCATCGCTCTCCGACTGCTACCGCTTCTGCGCGCGCCACCAATCGGTTGTTTACCCGGACATCTAGTTTGTCGCCGGTCATCTTGTTTAGTGGAATGATCGATCCGGGACCGAGACGAGCTGCGATTTCCCGCAAATTCATTGATACTCGGCCAAGCTCAACGCTGACTTCCAAGGGCACATCGTGAAGTAACTCTTCAATAAGAGCTCCCTCCTGACTTTCAAAACCCGTCTCCTCATCAGCCATATCTGGTGTATCTGTTTCACTCATGCTACTTTCGCTCGCCTTCCTGTGTTTTGTCCGATTGACAATGATTGAACCTGGCCCATGCTATCCCGTCTTACGATTTCGACGGCTAGAACGCCTCGGGTCACCACTGCACGGCCGTATGCTTTGACAACACCCGCACACTGGACGGGCAAAGGGTCGTCAACAAATTGTCCGAGAGCCAAAATGGTTCCTACACGAATTTGTCTTAGTTCTGTTAAGGAGAGTCGGGCACGGCCCAACTCTACGCTCACTTCAACTTCCACTTGCCCCAGTGCCGTCTCAATTGCTCCAGGTGCCGCAGGTACCGCTTCAATCGGCTGAGGCGGTGGGACCATGATTTTGGGTGGTGCCAGGAGACGAATATGCCCCTTTACCGGCCCTTCTACCGAGAGGGTTACTGAAACGACTACATCGGTTTCAACAAGTTCTCGCTTTTGAATGTCGGTACCAGCTTCGGAATAGTCGATATCGATGGTGCATCGGTCCATGCCCTCCCAACGCATAACTAGCGTCTCGACCAAGGTGATTCCAACCGGTTCAAAAATTCGGAGAGAAGCGGCTGTCGGTGCCGTCTCTTCCTCGTCCTCGTCCTCGTCCGATTCTTCCTCGTCCTCGGCGCCCAAAAGACGAGCGGCAACGCCCGAGATCATTGGGCCACCAACCGCAACCACCGCACAGCCCGCACGGTCGGACAGTGTGAGCCCGCAGGTCCACATCTTTTCCAACTCTTCGCGCAACGCACCGCCATCGATAACTTCTGCACCAACAACCTTGATGGAAACGTCCCCTTTGAGAACGTGCTTGAGCCTGGCTGCGGCCAATTCGGCCCACCGGTCTGCCAGTCTCATGGCAGCGGGGCGGGCGCTCTCGGCAACTCGGTCGTCAGCGATCAGTGCCAAAGGCAAAACATCGTCGTCCGAAATGTAAGGAGTTGGCGAGACTGGTCGATCTACTGACTGCTGCGCTTCACGAACGGCGTCTTGAATTGCTTCTAGTTCGTTGGAATCGAGTGGTGCATCGCTCATCGCAGAAGGGAGAGTGCAACCGTCACGCCATCATAGGCTCGAGTAATATCAGCATCTTACACCAAAACGAGATCCCTGGCGTCGGCGAGAATGACGATCCAACGCCGGAATATTGCCACCGACGAGTGCTTTTCGCTCCACCAACACTCACTTCGGATGGTCGACGCTAGTGTCTGGTGTAAAACACCGGAAATGAGCGGCATCGCCGCGTGTAGTAGACGCTAGCGCAGCCAGCGTTAGGAATTTGGGTGTTGAACTCGTTTAACACCAGATTCCCATGAGTGTCAGGCTGGGTTGTCAAACTGGCGAGATGTCAGATATCGAAAAACTGTGCCAACAAGTTATCTCCGCCCGTTCCAAACGAGATGAATTGAAAGAATCGTTAGCGAGCGCGTCCCAGGAGCTCGATTCCCTAGAATCTGAACTCGCGGGGAAACTACTCCAGCGCAACGAGGCAAAGCTCGAATACGACGGGGTACAGTTTAGTGCGACAAATCAACGATCCTGGAAAACCCGTCCAGAGGGTAAGGAAACATTGCTCGGTTTGCTGAAAGAGAGTGTGCCCGAGCTGGTAAAAGAGTCAGTCCACGCCTCCACCCTCAGCTCGTATCCTAAGAAGAACGAGGAAAGACTGGAAAGCGCTATGGATCCATGGTGGGTCGCCGCAAAGGAATGCCTGCTTCGAAGTGAAAGCACAAGCCTCTCCGTGCGCAAGAAGAAGCCAAAGAAATAGTTCTGCCTTGCTCCTCGGTGCCGCAAGAAACGATACCGAGCTACGTTTAAGGGCTTATCGTTTAAGGCTGGATACCTCTGCCAGCATTTCGTCGGCGGTGGTCACGGTCTTGACGTTGGCCGAGAACGCGCGTTGGTAGGCAATCATTTGTACTAGTTCAGTCGCCAAATCGACGTTAGAAGACTCCAGAGCCCCCGCTGAGACCGATCCACGACCACCAACCGCCGCGCCATCAATGAGTGCCTGTCCGGAATCTGGTGTCTCCGTAAAGAGGGCACCGCCCGCTCTCGATAGGCCATCGTTGCTCGTGAATTTGGCTAGGGCCACTCGAGCGATGGGCCGACGTTGACCGTTATTGAAAAGTCCCTCCATCGTACCGTCTTCGCTAATGCTGATATCCACCAAATCGCCAAATCCGTATCCATCTTGGCTCAGGCGGCTCACGGTAGAACTACCAGAAAACTGCGTTGAGCCGGCGAGACCAGTACCGGCGTCTGTGGTAATCGCGTCTCCAAAATCAAATGCGAGCGACTGTCCGGCCGTTGCGCCAGTGAAGTCAATGCTTGCTGCTCCCGGGGTTTCGACGTCTAGCGCGCCATCGGCGTTGAACTGCAAGGTTCCTGTAGCAGCTTCGACTGGTGTCCCTGGGGTTCCGCCGTTCACTTCGGCCCCATCGACCATCGCATGCCACTCCCACGCGCCGCCACCACTTGTGCGGTAGTACATGTCGACCCGGTGCTCAGCTCCGAGGGAGTCAAAAACGGTTACCGAGGTCGCGTAATTTGATGTTGCAACCGGATCTGCAGGATCAAAGGCAGCAGGCGGAACTGAGGTTGCATCGAGATTCATGACCATGTCTACTGACGAGGTCGGCAAGGGTGGGTTTTGTCCGGCACCCAGTTCGAGATCACCGATTGCGGTACTTTGTGTTCCATCCGGCGCAATTGTGTAGCCCTGTAGTCGCAGGCCGTTGGGGCTGACCACAAAGCCTTCATTGTCCATCGAAAAACGTCCGTCACGGGTATAATACTGCCCGTCTACACCCGAATTAGCGCCGTTTACAACAAAAAAGCCATCACCACGAAGCGCCATGTCGAGTGGTGCACCGGTTTGTTGAAGAGCTCCCTGTCCGAATCGCGATTGAACTTGGCCCAGTGAAACACCCGCGCCAACGCGTTTGCCGTTTGCGGATACGCCTCCGAGGATATCTGAGAACCCAGCGCGTGAGGACTTGAAGCCAACTGTGGATACGTTTGCAATGTTGTCGCCGACGACACCGATAGCGTCACCGTGTGCGGACAGCCCGCTCGTTCCCGTATATAGATTGCTTGAAATTGACATCGTTCTCCTTATCGTATGGATAGAACATCAGCTGGAGCGAATAGAGCCCCTCCGATGCGCAACATGGGGTATCCCGTAGAGAAATCTAGGGACTCAATGGTACCTGAAACCGTCGTTGGAACCGTACTCTCGGCTCCTTCTGTGTCTTCCAGGCGTATTTCGATTTTGTAGCGTCCGGGATCGACCGCTTGTCCCAGGGAGTTCTTGCCATCCCACTCGAGCTGGTGATCGCCCGGACGCAAGGTTCCTAAATCGACACTGCGAACCTCCTTGCCATTCTCATCGGTGATGACTGCACGAGCCTTTGGGCTGCCGGACAACACTTCAAAGCCAACTCCCGGCAAGGTTGTCGAATCGCCGTCGATTTGCAGTGTATCAGTCTTAAAACTTCCCTCTTTGCCAACAAACGCCGCCATGCCCGCATTGGACGCTGACACTTGTTCTGCCTGAATCTGCGACAGCAATGAGTTGGTTTGCTCACCCTGCTCGACAGAGGCAAACTGCGCCAATTGGGCGATAAACTCTGAGCCCGACTGAGGCTCCAAAGGGTTTTGATTTTCCAATTGGGCGACCAAGAGTGTTAGAAACTCTTGTTTTGATGACTGTTCCACTGGGGGCCTGTTCTGTGTGAACAGATTGGGATTTACTTCGTTGACTTTCATTCTTACTCCTATGCAACAACTCGGACACCGTGGCGTATCGAGCTTGCGCCCTCCTCCGCTGTATCCTCGTATTCGTTCGCTGGCCCTTTTGTTTCGTCCATGGCCTGAAAATTGTGTTCTTCGCCGGTCTCTCGTCCGGTTCCCATATCGCCCAACGAGAGCCCGTGGTTGCCCAGTGCTTTGGCCAGCTCTTCACTGCCTTCGGCAAGGGCATCGGCAACCCCACTATCACTCGCTTTCAAATCGATATCAACGACTCCGTTCTTCACACTCACCATGATGGCAACTCGCTCTGCGCCCTCTCCAATCACCACACGAGCGCGTGATCCGGTCATTGAGCCGCGTGCCTTGTCAATCTGGTCGACAACCTCTTGCATGTCCAACTTCGTAGACACACCAGCTGGAGCGGTGCCGCCAGCGTTAATGGCACGTTGAATCGATGTGGCTCGAGCAAAGGCCTGTCTGCCCAAGCTGGTCGTGCCAACGGAGCTGTCCGAGATAGAGTTCCCCAGATCGACCGAAGAAATGGCTGCAGCGTCGACCTTGGTCTTTCCGAGCATGTTTGATTCGTTGCCAAAGACTTCAGTTTCCATCGATACATCCTCAAATAGCTCCCCGCCGTCTTGCAACTCGGCCTCAGCGGCGTCGCCTTCGGGCTCTCCACCGGACATCATGTCGCCTTCGGACTCTCCACCGAGGTCAGCGCTGGCATCAACACCGTCCGCTTGCGAAGCGTCGAGCTCGAATTCCGAGGTATCCGATTGCATTTCCTGCTCGGCGAGATCAATCTCGATGGCAGAAGCTCCCTCCTCCGCCCCGGCAGTGGCCGAGACCTCTTGCCCTGCCCCATCAATCTCCCCAGGCGCCTCACCGGCACTCTGGGCCTCACCGGCACTCTGGGTCCCCACAGGCTCTTCGGCAACCTTAGCGGGCCTTACGGAGCCTGTATCGGCGTTTATGCCCCCCTTTGGGGCCTCTGACCGTGTCTCGCTCCGCGCAGCACGTAACCCTTGAGTGGCTGAACGAGTCTCTGAAGGCGTTGGAGTTCGAACCATTTCGTGTTGCACGCCATATCCAACCTCACCGAGCTCGCTGGACAATGACTGGCGTTTCTCCGTCTCAAGTACGTTGTCAAAGAGTGATTGGCCCAGCTCTTGGGTCACGCTTCGGCGACTCGAAGACCCGTTGAGTTCTCGATCGCTGGAAAATGATGGTCTTGTTGGGATCGTGCTGTTCATTTATTACTCCATCGGCTAGCGACGATGTCATCGATCATCGCCTGTTCTGCCTTATCGGCCGCTTTTCGGATTTTCTCCTTGGATCGAGAAACTAGTTCTTCGGACAAGCGAACCGCTCTTTCCTTCGCCCGCAATTCTTGTGCTGCAAGACCTCTAGCAACAGACGCCTTGTGCAGCCGTTTTGACGCTTCATCGACAAGTTCGTTGGCGCCAGCCATATCAATTGTGACCATCTCAAGATCTGAAATTCCTCTCGCTCGTCCGAGTTTTTCCGCCGCTTGTTCCACAATGCTGTCGCGTTCCTCTTCGTTCTGAATTCGCTCGGCATCACAGCGCAATCGCTCCTGTTCGGCCAGAGCAACCTCCGAGGCGGCAACGTCTCGCATACGCTCTCGCGCTTTCTGTATGCGCTTGAGCATCTTCAGCTGTGAACTCACTGCGGACTATCCCCACCTGTTGCGATATCCATCTTGCTCATCGTAGTTTCGTAGTCGAATCGCTCGTTGGGAGTTTGCATCGCCCAATTGTCAATTTCACGTCCGAGCTTTAGTGCTTGATCGTATTCGGGATTGCTGCCTTCAGTGTAAGCGCCCAGGCTTTGCAAGTCGGACACCATTTTACGGGTGGACAGAACTCGGCGGCATCGCTGCATGAGCGCCTGGGTCTCGGGATTGGTGACTTGCGAGGCAACTCGCGATGTCGACGCCAAGATGTCAACCGCCGGAAACTGCCCTCGAGCCGCATGATCTCGCGAGAGAACAATATGCCCATCCAAAAGCGACCGGGCAGAATCGGCAACAGGGTCACTGAGGTCATCGCCCTCCACTAGCACCGTGTAGAACGCAGTAATGGAACCGCCATGGTTCATCGGAGCCACCCTTTCGAGCAATTGCGGTAGCGCGGCGAAGACGCTGGGCGGATAGCCTTTGGTAGCTGGCGGTTCGCCCACACTCAAGCCAATCTCGCGCAATGCCATGCAGTACCGTGTCACCGAGTCGATGACCAGCAAAACATTTTTGCCCTTGTCTCGGAAATACTCTGCGATTGCAGTTGCAGTTTTTGCGCCGCGAGCACGTTCCATTGGCGACTTGTCCGAGGTTGCAGCCACAATCACCATAGAAGAACGGATAGACGAGCCCAGAAGCTCACGCACTTCTCGGCCACGCTCGCCGATCATGCCCACCACAACAACATCGGCAAAACTCTGTCTTGCGATCTGTTCTACAAGCACACTTTTGCCAACACCAGCGCCCGCAAAAATCCCCACTCGCTGCCCACGTCCGCAGGTCAGCATGCCGTCGATAACCGACACTCCCGTATCAAAGCGAATATCCACTTCGGCTCGCTCCTCAATGCTCGGAGCCAGCCCGTTCACCGGCTGTTCGTGATCGCAAATAATTTCAGCGCCGCCATCAATTGGACGGGCAAAGGCATCGACGACTCGTCCCAATAGACCATCGCCAACAGGAATCGTCCGAGATGCTGGACTTCGTCTTACCAGTGCTCCAGGAGCAATACCGTGCATCGGTCCCAGTGGAATTGCCAGAATCATGTCGTCGCGAAACCCAACAACCTCGCACACCAGGCCCTGCGTCTCCATCTCAATGCAGACCTGCTCGCCCAAACCAACTCCGTCCATCGTGACTTCCACCAGTAGCCCTGAGACCTTTACGACCTTGCCAATCGAAATCGGCATCGCTTCTTTGGCCAATAGCGCCTTCACATTTCGCCGGGTACTGGGGCTCATGTTTGTGTTCATGCCTCTTCCTCTGGCGAGCCATCTCGGACATCTTGGCTCTCCTCAGTCATTAGCAGGCGCACCAGCGATTCTCGAACTGCCGCGAGTCTTGCGTCGATGGATGCATCTATAATGCGAGTGGGTGTTTCCAGCACGCAGTCTCCGCGGGACAAACTCGGGTCAGGATTAATCTCAATGACCGATTTTCCGTCCCTAAGTGCATTCCGGACATGTTCTAGGTCGGCCGAATTCAACCGCAACACGACGGTTCCATCGTGAGGTAAATCCGCAAGAGCCTCTTCTACGGCGGCAACCAGAAGCTCTGGATTCTGCGACATTTCTTTCTTGACGATCTCCCCGGCGACAAGCAGGGCCAGATCTACAACCTCGGACGCCACGACCTTCTCGATGCCCAAAACCGCATTTTCCAACTTGGCAATGCTGACTGCGAAACGCTCGCCAAGACTGTCTAGCTCTCGCTGATTGGTGTCTTGAACCTCTTGTACCGTTTGATTGCGCGCCGATTCAATTTCGGCTTGCAACGCGCGTTGGTGAAGCTCAGGGCTCGGTTTTTGAAAAAGTGGAACGACTCGCAGATCACTCTGCCGGCCGGCACTACCGCCTCTGGGAAGTAAGTCGGCCAGAGGTTCAACCGCGATGGGTTGTCCCTGCAAGGCCGATATCCACGATCCGGGGTCAGACATTAGACCATCTCATCACTGCCACCACCTGGCATGGTAATTTGTCCTTCGGCAGCCAAGCGCATGGCACTTTCGATAACATCGCGCTGCGCTTCTTCCACTTCGGTCAAACGCTTCGGCGGCATAAGCTCAAGGTCTTCTCGCATCGTCTCCGCTGCTCTCGATGACACAGCGCTGAAGAATACGTCTCGGACAGAATCGCTCGCCGTTCGAAGTGATGTCAGCAGAGACTCCGAGGAGATTTCCCGCATAAGAGTCTGTAGGGACCGTTTGTCGAGGTTTGCGAGATCTTCGAAGATGAACATCGCCTCGCGAATCTTCGGTGCCTGCTCTACGTCATTCTCTTCGAGCTCTTCCAGGAGCCTTTCGGTATCATCACTTGGAAGTTCATTGAGTAGTGAAGCACAAAAGGCAATACCATCGAAGGTCGTTCGTTTGTCCGTTCCTCCGGAGCCGCCAGCTGCGTCGAGTCCAACTACGATAGCCTCTGAGGCGACAGTAAGTGCGTCGCGAGGAATTTCTTCGAGCATGGAAATTCGAGAGATGAGTTCAAGCTGCATGTCTTCGGGCATCGCTCGCAACACCTTGGACGCTTGTCCGGGAGGCAATTGAGAAACGATTACCGCCGCAACCTGAGGGTGCTCCTCGATCAGCAGATCTGCCAAGAGTCCAGTACGGGCATGGTGCAGGCGTTTTAGAGCCGTTGGAGGAGGAGGTTCCGGTGGCGCAAAGAGTCGATTGGCCTTCTCAGCTCCCAGAGCGTGCTCGGCCAGTTTTCGCATGTACTCGCCCCCTTTGCCACTTACAACAGGCTCTCGGAGTCTCTTCTCGAAGGTCTCCAGTGCCGGCCCCAAACAGTCGTAGGGAATCGGGTCCAAATCATCGACAACCTTGGCAATTTGCAATAAGTCTTCTTCATTCAGATGGCGCATAACGTCAGCCGCAGTATCTTCATCCAATGAGAGAAGTACCAATGCTGCCGTTTCGGGACCGCTCAATACGCGTCCCTCATCCTTTGGTGCCGCCATTGCGTTAGCCATCATACGCCTTCCGGTTTGCCCTCATCGAGGAGGGCAGAAATCACTCGAGCAGCATGTCCGGCATCAGAACGAACCGTGCCCACAACTCGCTCATAAATATTCCCGCTTTGGGAGTCCTCTGATTCAGCGCCGGGCAATAGAGCCGGTTCGGAACCGTTGTCCAGTGCCCGTTCCACTTCAGAAATTGAAGCCGGCAACGCCATCACTTTGGCTCTAGCGTAGCTACTTACTTCGCTCTTCTTTTTGATCATTAGCAGTATCACTACCACCAAGATCAAGCCGGCTACGCCACACGCCGCAAAGAACATATCCTTTGATACAAGCGGTGCAGACGCAATCATCACTTCTTCCGGGGGTGCCTCGATTCCGTCCTCAAACAAGACATTGTGCACGACCAATGAATCCCCTCTCTCGTCGTCCAGGCCCGCCGCTTGCCTGACAATCCCTTCAATTACGTCGAGTTCTTCGGGAGTTAGGGCGATTCGTTCAAACTCCTCTTTGGCCTCCTCTTCATCCTCATCGACCTCTTCTTCAGCGTCGGCGTCGAGTTCTTTGTCCGATTTGGCCTTCTCCTTGTCCGCGGCCGCAGCCTCGCCCTTGCCTTCGGTATCGTCGGCCACCGCTTTTTCTTCAGGTTTTTTGGGAACTTTTTTGTGATTCACCAAGACCGCAACGTGTAGTCGTTTCAGTGTAGAGGTCGGACCTATCGTGTGTTTCAGTACCCGTGGAACTTCATAATTCCTGGTTTCTGCCAAATTGGTTTCACCACCAGTTCCCGCTTCGTCAGTTCCGCCTGACCCATCTAAGTTCGCCCGTGAACCCGCGATTCCGCCGACAGTATCTGCGCCCTTTTCCCGGGTCACGTTACGTACTTCGGAGCGTACGGCAATGTTGTCTTTGTCATACATCTCCTCGGTTTTGTCGACTCGGCTGTAGTCAATTTCCGCAGTGACAACGACCGCCGCATTGCCGACACCGACAACCCGCTCAAGCAAACGCACTAT
>JAESTW010000573.1 GCA_016763395.1 Kofleriaceae bacterium | reverse complement strand
GTATTAGGCATGAACGCGACGATATTTGCCGAATACTTGCAGTTCATCGCTAACTGATGCTCATGTACCCGTGCTCGCTGGTTGGCACCCAAGAACCACGGTGCATAGAAGTTGCCGACTGGATCTGGGCAACACCAGCGCAAATGGATGCCTACGATATGCTACCCGCTGATAAGCCCTTGGTGGAACGGCTTCAGCGAATAGGCATTCCACGCGTTCCCTAGTGACCGTGTCAGCGGTCTAGCGCCAGTGCTACGTGATACTGGGACCGCAATAGTCGGCCGGTGGCCTGCGCGACTCACACCGGGTCGTCGACAATGAGCACCACAGGTAACTTCCGCTAGTGTTTGAGAGGCTCAGGCTCACTCTCATTGTCAATGGGTGGAAATGCGACTTTGAAACAGGTTTTCCCGGGCGGCGAGACGACCCCGATCGTCCCGCCATACCTCTGAACGATATTGCGCGACACGTGGAGCCCCAGCCCCGTTCCTTCGCCCACCTCCTTTGTGGTGTAGAAGGGCTCAAAGACACGGACGAAATCGACCTTGGGAATGCCGATTCCGTTGTCCTCAATCTCGACGACTGCCCAACCGTCAGTCCGTCGAAACGCGCGGATCCGGATCAGGGCCTCCGTAGGCGGTAGTGACCGAATCGCGTGCACTGCATTGGTGATGAGGTTTACAAAGATTTGAACCAGTTCTGAAGAGCGCGCCATGACTCTGGGAAGCTCGGCGAGGTGTTCACTCAACTGGGCCCGGTCGCGGACCTCACTGCGGGTCATACTCAAGGTAGTGCTCAGGACCGCGAGCAGATCCACGGGCTCGGGTTCCTTCTCGGTCCCATCTGTAACGACGCTCCGCAGTTGCCGAACGATACGGGCTACCTGCTCAACACCATGCTGCGTGTCGACAAGCAGATCTCGGATCGAGTTGCCGGTCACTACACCGGAGTCGATTTGTTCCAACGCCAGTGCCACCGACGCCATGACGTACTGCAAAGGGTTGTTGATCCCGTGCGCGACACCCGCCGCCAGAGTTGAAACGGAATGCAAGCGCTCGGCTTGTTGAATGCGTCGCTGAAGTTGCCTCCATTCTGTTACGTCATGGAAGGTACCGACAAGCGAGACAACCTGGCCGTCGCGATTGCACTCAGTGCGTCCCTTGGAGACGATGTGTCGAAGCTCTCCGTCAGCCCGAATGATACGCAAGGCAAAGTCGAAGGCCCCACGTTCCGCGATGGCAGTTTCGACATGGGCCTGCACCGCCGCTCGATCCTCTGGATGATAGGCATCGATCGCAGTTTTCATATCTGGCGTGTACGTCGCCGGGTCCAAGCCGTGAATACGATAGACTTGCTGTGACCAGAAGAGTGTTTCCTGCACCAGGTCGACCCGCCAATAGCCGATTTCTCCCAGTTCCTCGGCAAACTCGAGTAAATGTAGGCTCTCGTTCAACAGGGTGTTTTGGCTGCCCTCTTCGCCTGTTTCCGTTGCAATCGCGAAGTACTCGCCATCCAACGCCTTGACGTACCATCGCAGAGACACGTAGCTGCCGTCAGCGCTTCGGTACCGATTGCAAAATCCCGTGACAGCTAGGCCCTTATCGAGTTGCCCCATCGCTTCGTAGGTTCGCTCGAGATCGCCTGGGTGTACGAAATCTGTGAAGGGCCGGCCAAGCAATTCAGCAATCGGGTCCCCTAGAAGTTCTAGCCACCCGGACGAAAGCCATAGAAATTCACCGGTCTCGGACGCTTTGCAGTAGTGTGCCGGCGTGATCTCAATCAGTATTTCAGCGTCGTGCTGAGGCAAGGTTTGGGTGGTGGCTTTCATTCGGACTCACTGGCCACCATACTTCAGTGGATAAAGGGTTCACCAGAAATTCTATTACATCGCGCGGTAACTGGACAAGTAAAGAACCCGTTTGTTCTCGGAGTGTCCGACGTACTCTGGAGTGCCGGCCATTCGGCGCTGGGAACATCGGCGGTCGCCGTGGCGATGTGGCATGGCGAAAGCAATTCACTGGCAGGGGATTCGCGGAATCGATAAGTTGTGGCGATTCGCACTCATTAATTTGACTCGATGTTGCCGCAATACCTACAATCACCATCGTGGAGGGTAAAACTAAGGCTAAAGTCACCAAAGAGGTTCTTTGCGAAGAGGCTCGATTCATTCTTGCCAACGTAATGGCCGAATCAAAGTACGGGCGTCAGAACTCTTACGACGATATTCGGCGAGTCTGTGAAGGGGCGGTATCAATTCCCTTCACCGAATATGTTGGATTTTTGGTCGCTTCTGGCTATCTCAATCACGATCGTCACAAGGAGTCGCTAGAGGTGACATCGATGGGCGAGGACGTGGTCAACGGCGGTAGTCTGACCGAGCTTACAGTGCAAGCTGTGTCGCATTTTAAAAGTGCTCGTGGTCGCAATCGTGGTCAGAACACAGGCTCTAGTGAAGCCAGCCCTCCTCGTCGAGATCGGGAGGAGCCTCGACGCCCGGACAGAGATCGCGAGAGAGAGCGTCCTCGGCCAGAGCGCAAGGAACGCGGAGCATCCTCCGAAAGAAATTACAGTGAGGCACTGGACTCGCGCTACGAAAAGCTCGCATCTATTGGCTCTGGCGGGGTTGGTACGGTGTACCGCGCTCGGCAAGTTCCGCTAAATCGGCAGGTCGCCTTAAAAGAGATCCGTGACCTTTTTAGCTTTTTCTCCGAAGAGCAGCGTCCTGAGATTGTCCGGCGCTTTACCGACGTTGTACGAGCCCACGCTGATTTGGCTCATCCCAATATCTTGCCCATCCATGACGTGAATCTGGAGAAGGAATTTCCCTACGTGGTGAGTGAGCTTTGTCCAAACGGATCGGTTCGCCGGCTGATAACCGATGCAGAGACTATTCCTGTTAGCCTGGCGCTAAAGTACCTATTGCAGACACTTCACGCACTGCAAGCCGCTCATCGTGAGCGAGTTAGCCACCGAGGCCTGAAGCCCGAGAACATGTTGATCGATGCTCATGGCAACGTCAAAGTGTCCGACTTTGGATTTTCCAGAATTGTCGAGCGAGATCAGAGCGTGATTCGGCAAGTCTACGTCGGCATGGGAACCGTGGCCTACATGGCGCCCGAACTGTTCTCGGACCCAACTGGGGCGGGACCGCAGGCTGATATTTATGCTCTCGGCATCATTTTTTATGAGCTTCTCACTCGCAAGTTACCCGGACGACGCTCGCCAATGCCGTCCGAGATCGATCCTAAACTGCCCGTCGGCTTGGACGATATCTTCGACAACATGACCAAGGACTCTCGTACGGAGCGATACAGTACGGTGGACGAGATTCTTGAGGACTTCAACAAGATCGAGAGCCTCAACGAAGTTCTGGATCAACAACAGCAAGTGTTGGCAGCGGAGAATCCTCTCGATGACATCAAGTTCAAAGAAGGCAGTCTTACAGAAAAACCAGTAGAGCCGGTTGAGACCTCTGCAGGTTCTTCCAGTTCCTCTTCCTCCAGTTCTAAGCGACGGCCGTACTCCTATCAGCAACGGCAAAAGAAGAACTAGATGTCCTCGGCGTAACTAGCACACCACCTCAGCGGCGGAAATCGTCTCTCGCCGCACCGACCGAGCTTCGCTCTATCTCGTCGAAATACCACAGGTATTCCTCATCGATTCGACACACCGAGAGCCAATTTCTTCTCGCTGGGGCGGTGCACTATCTACGCCTCGGACATCAGCTTTCCACGCTGCCGACCCTATTTCGTTGGGGTCGGATCGCGTGAGTAGGCTAGGACTACTCATCACGAGTAGTTCTTCTAGCCCGAGCCATTTAGCTGTTAGATTGCTTTCAGAATCTTCATGACATCGGTCTGCTGGGGCAGGTCGAGGCGCAGATAGATCTTGAGAGCTTCGTTTAAGAGCTGCCGACCAACTTCGGTTTCGCTTTGCTCAATTTTGTATCGCCCGTAACTTTCGAGTCCCTTGGCTAACTCCGCATCGTTGCCAATCGCCCGCATAACGTCGATACCCTGCTTGAAATATCCTTCGGCAGTGGACTCTCGGCCGTCTGCAGTCTGAGCGTCGTCGGTCTGAGTCGCGTCAAAAATCGTATTGGCAAATACTTCAGCAAGGGTAAGAAGAGCTCTCCCTTCGTAGTCTCGCAGTCCGGAGTCCGAAGCGATGGTGTGCGCTTTGTGGGCGTGCGCCCGAGCCTCTTTAGAGTTGCCTAGCAAGTGTTCGAGGCGCGCCATGTTGCGAGTTGCTTCCACTTCAAGGCGCCTCTCTGCCAAGTCGGATGCAATAGAACAACTCTCACTGAGCCGTCCGCGCGCCTCCTCGTAATGTTGCTCCATGATCGCCATCTCACCGAGATTTACCAAGGCGTGTGCTTGCAGCGGAAGTGCTCCGATGTCCTCGGCTTCTTTGAGCGCTTGTTCCCAACCTTCTCGAGCCTTGCTCATCTCGCCCATTTCGTAGGCGACGACAGCCAGGTTATTGTGTGACGCGGCGATGCCCGCTCGGTCACCACTTTGCTGTCGCAACTCAAGCGATTCGCTGTGACAACTCAGGCACTCATCGAGGAAGCCACGGGCGCGCTGAATGTTGCCCAGCGTTGACAATGAAGAGGCAATCGATCGAGGATCGCCGCCCTTGCCACGCTTTTTGAGCCCCGCAGTTACCTTGGCGTAGGCCTCTTCGAAATTCCCCAAGAGGTAGTGGACCCGGCCGATATCATCTAGTGAACCGGCGATTCCACGTTCGTCGCCCGCTTGCTCGAAAAGCTGCAATCCGCGGCTGAGGTAGTCGAGGGAGAGTTTTAGGTCGCCCTTGTTGCGCCAGACTCGGCCCATTTTGTTGAACGCAACCGCTGCCTTGGTTCGAGAGGCGCACATCCACGCGAGCCTGAGCATGCGTTCAAAGCCGCCAATGGCAGCATCGTAGTCTCCACGCAACTCGTACACTGATCCGAGATCGTGCCACAGATGGATTCGAGCGGCCTGATCCGCCTGACCGAGACAGGAAAGCGCGTGGCTGTAGAGCCGAATTGCCTTGTCGTTAAAGAAGTTTTTTCTCGCGTGGTCGGCAGCTCGGCGATAGCGGCGACTGGCACCTCTGGCATCTCCCGCCAATTCCAAGTGACGGCCGATTGCTTCTTGGGCCGCAGGGGCGAGTCCATTGGGCCGCAGCTCGAGCCACTGTGCTGTCCGAATGTGTCCGGTCTCCCGAGTCGTTGGCTTGCAGTCATCATAGACTCGCGACCATAGGAGGGGGTAGCCAAAGCGGTACTCTCGCTCTCCCGCCTTGCTGCTCTCGTCAATTTCAATAAGCCACTTTAGGTTGAGCAGCCTGTTGAGCGAGGACATTACCGTGGTTTTGGTCTGGTCGCCGGCCTGGGCAATTTCCCCTAGAGTAGGGCCGTCCGGATCCTGGGTTGCAAATTTCTCTGCCCGAAGAAGGGCGACAACCGAGTCGAGCCAAAAGGTCTCCCCAACAATGGCTGCTTGGTGCAGTATGCCTCGGTCTTTGGCGGACATCGTGCGAATTCTCGCTGCGACCAAATCTCCGTGGCTCTTGGGCAGAGGCGTCTTGGTGAGCTGTAACTGGTCCGCTCGCCAAGCCATTTTGTCTCGGACAATAACCTTAGACTCGAGAAGGTAGCGTACCAATTCGAAAATGGCGCGCGGCGAACCACCGAGCTTTGCCGCATGTCGGGTTAGGCTGTCCGGTAAGTTTTTGACAGTGCC